>CAIPNT010000136.1 GCA_903866485.1 uncultured Micrococcales bacterium
CTTTATATTAAGAAATTCTTCTAATAATGCTTAGTGATTGGTTAGGTAGTGCTCTGCATCTAATGCAGCCACACAGCCAGAACCGGCAGCGGTAATCGCCTGGCGGTAGGTTGGGTCAATCACGTCACCACAGGCAAAAACGCCGGGAAGACTGGTCTTTGAGCTGCGACCCTCCACCTGGATGAACTTCTCTGCGGTGAGTTCTACCTGGTTCTCAACCAACCAAACTCGCGGGTCATTTCCGACGGCGATAAATAGACCGTCAAGATCAAGGTGCGAGGTAGAGCCGTCAACCGTGTTGCGAAGCGTCACGCCATCGAGGTTTTTTTCTCCCTTGAGTTCGGTCACCTCGCTGTTGTAAATGACCTCAATTTTCGGGTTGTTGATTGCACGGTCTTGCATGATCTTCGACGCCTTGAAGGTGTCGCGGCGGTGAATCAAGAACACCTTGGATGCGAAGCGGGTCAAGAAGGTTGCCTCCTCCATGGCCGAGTCGCCACCACCGACCACGGCGATGGTCTTTTCGCGGAAGAAGAAGCCATCGCAAGTGGCACACCATGAGACTCCGTGGCCGCTCAGCTCTTTTTCGCGTGGCAAACCAAGTTCGCGGTAGGCCGCTCCGGTTGCCAAAATGACTGTCTTGGCTTCGAAGGTCTGGCCCGATCCGGTCTTAACGATTTTGATGTCACCCTCTAGATCAACCTCGACAACGTCTTCATAGAGAATTTCGGTGCCAAAACGCTCTGCCTGAGCCTGAAAATTGGCCATAAGCTCTGGGCCCTGAAGGCCATCCGGAAATCCTGGGAAGTTTTCAACCTCGGTGGTCTTCATTAGTTCGCCACCAATTTCGACAGAGCTGGCGATTAGAAGCGGCTTGAGACCGGCGCGAGCCGTATAAATGCCAGCGGTAAAGCCTGCTGGTCCTGATCCGATGATGATTACTTCGCGCACGTGGGTTCTCCTTGGGCCTAAAAGCCCGCTTCATTCTGTGTTGTTGCCTTCAACACAATGTTATCGGCGAACTATTCCTTTGAGTCTTGAGATTACGGCGTCGATCTCGGCAACTCCCATGAGTCTTAGAGCAACACCGTATACGGCCAACATTGCCACGCCAATAAGGGCCATGCTCACTGTTGAAGTGACAACCTTGCTAAGCACAAATGATCCAGATCGGATGCCGCCAAGGGCAACGGTCACACCAGCGCCGGCGAGCCCCGAAAATAGCGCGGCTACTACAAATTTGAGAGCGGGGGCGGCAAATCCGTGGCCTTTCAGGGTGCCGATGCGGCGAATCAAGAATGCATAGGCGACGATCGCCTGAATGGCGATGGTGCCGCTGGTGAGCAGTGCGAGGTCGACGACCAGCCAGTTTGGATCGCCGAATTCAGAGAGCATAAACGCCCCCGGGATGAAAAGCCCGATCTGAACCACGGTGAACCAGAAAGGTGACCGAGTGTCTTCGAGCGCATAGAAGGCGCGCTGCATCATGAAGGTGAAGCTGAACGGCACGAGCCCAATCATCATTGCGATCACTACGTTGCCGAGCGAGATGGTTGCAGCGAATTCGCCCGCAAAGACACGTGATATCGGATAGGCGAGCACGATGAAACCGCCCGTGGCAAACACCGAAATCAGCAGGATGGTGCGCATACCGGTGACGAAGTCGGCTTTGAACTTATCAATCATGCCCTCGTGAACGTGGTGAGCCATCTTCGTGAAATAAGCGGTGGCAATAGAAACAGTGGCAACCGAGTGCGGCATCATGAAGATGAGCCAGGCGATTCCAGCGGCGGCAACACCGGCTACCCCGGCATTTGAGGCTCGTGCGGCAACCGTGCCAGAGGCAACGATGGTCTGAACTAAACCGCCCACTTGAGTGACCAAAACCATGCCTAGCGACCAGGCAGCGGCCTTCAGCGCAGGCTTAAGGCCAAATCCGCGCCACTTGAAGTTGAGGTTGAATTTGAGGCCGATGCGCCGCCAAGAAACCAGCAAAATCAAAGCTTGGGCGGCAACTCCAGCGGTTGCTGAGCCGGCCAAGAGGGCAATCTTGTCTGGGGTCCAAGAGCCAACCGTGTGAACGCCGGTCGGGTCAGCGCCAAAGATCACGACAAAAGCAGCCAAACCGCCAATGGCGACGATGTTATTGAGCACCGGTGCCCACATAAACGGGCCAAAAGCACTGCGCGCGTTGAGCACCTCACCCAGCAGCGAATAGAGACCGTAGAAAAACAGCTGGGGCAGACACCAGTAGGCAAAGGCCGTGGCTAGCGCCAGCTCGGGCGTTGCCCAGCCCTTGGTATAGACGGCAACCAAGAGAGGTGCACCCACGGTGGCAATCACCGAAATGACAAAAAATATGCTCAGGATGAAGGTCAGAAGGCGGTCGATGTAGCCCTTGCCGCCATCCTGGTGGGTGCGGGCGCGCACGATCTGGGGCACCAAAACCGCATTCAGAACTCCGCCAACGATGATCGCATAAACGTTGTTAGGCAATTGATTGGCCACACCGAAGGTATCGGCCGCGTTGGTTGTTACTCCGATGGCTGCGGCGGTCATAACCGCACGAACGAATCCCAAAATTCTCGAAAGAATGGTTCCGCTTGC
>CAIPNT010000137.1 GCA_903866485.1 uncultured Micrococcales bacterium
GGGCTCAGACCTAGTGCTAGTGGTCGGCTCTGCCAACTCTTCAAACACGGTTCGCTTGGTTGAGGTGGCTCTCGAGGCCGGAGCCAAGGCTTCATACCGCATCGATTTCGCTTCAGAAATCAAGGATGAATGGTTCGAAGGCGTTGAGACCGTTGGCGTCTCATCTGGCGCATCGGTGCCAGAAGAGTTGGTTGACGAGGTTTTGGTTTATTTGGCAGAGCGTGGCTATGGCGACGTTCGCACGGTTCAAACGGCCGAAGAAGACGTTCAGTTCTCGTTGCCGGCCGAGCTTCGCAAAGAACTTAAGGCTGCTGGCACCGACGTGAGCAATAAGACTAAGCGCTCTTAAAGTCGGTTTCTTTAACGAGTCCACCATCCCGCGCGAAGGTCTTCCATACTCCAACCTGTCGGTCGTGGTCAAAGTGGCCTGCGCGCATCAGCGAGCCGTCTTTGCGATAAAACTCCCAGTAGACGTGCATTTTGCCATCTAGGTGTTCACCCTTAAAGCGAGGGAGCCCGTTGTCATACAACGGACTCCCAGTGCTCATGAGAAAAACTATAGCTGATTAGCCAAGGGTCTTTCCGGCTGAACCGAGCTGCTGTGCGGCCTCGACAACACGAGCAGCCATGCCGGCTTCTGCGGCCTTACCCCAAGCGCGTGGGTCATAGACCTTCTTGTTGCCGACATCGCCGTCAACCTTCAGCACGCCGTCGTAGTTTTTAAGCATCCAGTCAGCGATTGGGCGGGTGAACGCATACTGCAGATCGGTGTCGATGTTCATCTTGATCACACCGTGTGAAACGGCAAGTGCGATTTCTTCAGGGGTTGAGCCCGAACCACCGTGGAAGACTAGGTCGAAAGGCTTGTCCTTGCCATACTTTGCGCCGACCGCGGCCTGAATTTCGCCAAGCAGCTCTGGGCGCAGGTGAACGTTGCCTGGCTTGTAGACACCGTGAACGTTGCCGAAGGTTAGAGCAACCATGTAGCGCCCGTTCTCGCCAAGGCCAAGAGCCTCAGCAGTCATTAGGCCGTCTGCCGGGGTGGTGTATAGGTGCTCGTCAATTGCGCCTTCAACACCGTCTTCTTCGCCACCGACAACGCCGACTTCGATTTCAAGAACCGCACCGATGTTGCTGGTCAGTTTGAGCATCTCTTTGGCAATCTCAAGGTTTTCAGCCATCGGAACGGCTGAACCGTCCCACATGTGTGAGTTGAATAGTGGGTCCTGGCCGGCCTTCACTCGCTCCTGCGAAATTGCGATGAGTGGGCGAACCAACTTGTCGAGCTGGTCTTTAGCGCAGTGGTCGGTGTGCAGTGCAACGGTGATGCCATAGTTCTTGGCTGCCTCTCGAGCGAAGGCGGCCATCGCGGCTGCGCCCGAGGCCATGTTCTTGATGGTTGGGCCAGACCAGTAGTCTCCGCCGCCGGTGGTGACCTGGATGATGCCGTCTGAGCCGGCCTCGGCTAGACCTGCAAGGGCAGCGTTAAGAGTCTGTGAGCTTGAAACGTTGATGGCTGGGTAGGCGAAGCCACCCTTCTTGGCGCGGTCAAGCATTTCAAGGTATTGGTCTGGTGATGCTACAGGCATAAGTGAACTCCTAAGTTCTTTGCGGGTTAAACGACATCATCGGCGGCTTAATAAGATGTTAGCAAGGATGCAGGTTTGTCTGCCCAAGAAAGAAGCCATGCCGCTCACAAATGCCAATCAGCCAACCGCCGACATTGTCGCTGCAACAACCGCGGCAGCGGCAGCAGCATGGCCTTGGGTTGGGCTTGGCGACAAAATTGCAGTGGATCGAGCTGCTGTAGATGCGATGCGCGCCTCACTTTCTAGCGCCAACTTTGGCGGCAAGGTGATCATCGGCGAGGGCGAAAAGGATGAAGCGCCGATGTTGTTTAATGGCGAACTGGTCGGGCATGCAAGGCACATCCAAGCAGAAGATGGCATTGGTTGGGATATTGCGGTTGATCCGGTGGACGGCACTCGATTAGCCGCTGAAGGACTCGCAGGTGCAGTGGCTGTGCTGGCCGCTGCCGAGAGTGGCGGCATGCTCGAATCGAGCGAGGTCTATGTCATGAACAAGATTGTTAGCGGGCCTGCCGGCAGGGGAGTGTTAGACCTAGACGCCACCGTTGCGGCCAACGTATCGGCCCTGGCCGTTGCTCTCGGGAAGCCGGTCGATGAAGTGCGAGTTGCCGTTATAAATAAGGCGAGAAATTTTGAAATCATCGCACAGGTGCAAGCAACCGGCGCCCATTGGGTTCGCTTTGACGAAGGAGACATTGCGATGGC
This sequence comes from uncultured Micrococcales bacterium, assembly GCA_903866485.1. GTDB lineage: Bacteria > Actinomycetota > Actinomycetes > Actinomycetales > Microbacteriaceae > Rhodoluna. The sequence goes on from CAIPNT010000137.1 coordinate 2,295, forward strand.
GGTAGCGGCGGCCAAAGCGGGTAGTGGAGTTGACCTGCTCTTAGGCATGGGTGGTTCACCCGAAGCAGTGGTTGCAGCGGTTGCCGTGCAAATTCTCGGTGGCTTCATGCAGACCAGGTTTGCCCCGCAAAATGCCGACCAGATTAGCCGTGGTCTGGCCGCAGGCTATGACCTAGAGGCCAAGTTCGAGCTGAACGACTTGGCGTCTGGTGACCGGTTTGTTTTTGTGCTCACCGGCATTACCGATGGAATCTTGGCGCGAGGGGTTAGACCCACCGAATCGGGTCTTGAACTGAACACCTTTGTGCTCGACAGTGCTTTGCCAGAGCCGGTGGTTTTGCAACACCTGCTTTGATTTTTGATTACGCCTTTGCAGGTTCCTCAAGAAGTGCATCGCGGTTTGGAGTGTCAGTGATGATCGACTCTGGCAGGTGATCGACGCTGGTGAGGCCAGAAGTTGGCTGGGTTACTGCAACCGCACCCCACTGCACAGCCGTGCCTACACCGTGAGGAACATCGAATCCGACACCGTATGCGTCATCTGCAACCTGGTGGGTTGCTACCGCCGAAAGGAAACCGGCGAGGGTTGCGTCGCCGGCGCCAACGGTGTTGATTACGTGCACCGGTGGTGTGCGAGCGTGCCAAGCTCCGTCTGCGGTGACGGCAACCATGCCGTCGGCGCCTAAGCTGGCAAGCACACACTTGACTCCGTGTGAACAAACTTCGCGGGCCGCGTCGATGACATCGCCCAAGGTGTGCAAGGTGCGGCCAACCGCAGAGGCAAGCTCTTCTGCGTTTGGCTTCATGACGGTTGCATCGCCGCGACGAGCCCAATACTGAAGTGGCTCGCCAGAGGTGTCTAGGGCGACTCGAACGCCAAGCGACTTCATGCGGTCAAAGATCGGCTGAAGGTCTACGAAGGTGCCGGTTGACTTGTAAACCGGCAGTGCACCGGCAACAACTAGCCACTTGGCGCCAGTCTCAACAACGGTCTTTTCGGTTAGAGCAACTACCGCTGCCCAGTCTTCTTCAGACAGCGGGCGAGGTGCTTCGTTAACCTTTGTGGTTGCTCCGTTGTGAATCACCATGGTGGTTGATACGCGAAGGGTTCCTTCGATCCAAAGTGGAACAAGTGTGTCTGCATAACCGGTGCGGTTGAGCACGCCTGGGTCTGCGTTGCCAATTGGAACGACCCCAGGAGCGTTGATGCCCACTAGGTGAAGACCCTTGGTTACGTTGATGCCCTTGCCGGCAAGTTCTTCGGCCACGCCATCGGCGCGGTTTACGCCACCCTCGATGAGGTGGTTCACATAATAGGTGCGGTCAAGCGTAGGTGCTGGTGTGAGGGTTACTACTGACCCTGCTGAAAGTCCAGACATGCTTACTCCTCGAATGCTTTTGTTGGACCCGAAATCGATTGAAAATCGGATTGCTTCAGGCTGCAAACGTCATTGTCGAGCGCTTCGAAAAGTATACCGAAAAGGCAACTATTTAGTGATTTCGCCACCCGTGGCAAGTTCACTGGCCGTCAACTGTGATGGTGCCGCGTCGAGCTCTCGTGGAGAAATAATCTCGTCGGTGCCAAGAGCGTTTTCGTCTAGGTCGTTCAGTTTGCGTGCGGTGACCAGCATGCGGGTCTCAAGGCTTGAGACAAACTGGTTGTAGTCCTTAACGGTTGTGGTGATTGATCGGCCAAGTTTGTCGGCATGCTCGGCAACCTTGCCAATGCGCTCATAGAGCTCTTTGCCAAGCTTGATCATTGTGCGAACCTGAGATTCATCAGCATTTTGACGCCAAATGAAGTTGATGGTTTTAAGCACCGAAAAGAGGCTTACCGGCGAAGCCAGCGGCACGTTCTTTTTGAATGCATATTCGAGCAGAGATGGATCGGCATCAAGAGCCGCCGAAAGCAGCGACTCGCTCGGAATGAACGCGATAACAAAGTCTGGGCTCGAGTCGAGGCCCGACCAATAGGATTTTGCGCCGAGTGCATCAATGTGTGCCTTTACGGCCTTGACGTGATCGCCGATGAGGCGAGCGCGGCGAGCACCCTCTTCGCCGGTGGCCGACTCTGCAATCGTCGACGCCTCTTGATAAGCACTGAAAGGCACCTTTGAGTCAATGGCTAACGATTTGCCGCCGGGAAGCTTGATCACCATGTCTGCGCGACCGGCGCCATCGCTGGTGCTGATGGTCACCTGTTCGTCAAAATCGGCGTGGTTAATCAAACCGGCGAGCTCAACCAACTTGCGCAGCTGAGCCTCACCCCAGACCCCTCGAAGATTGTTTGAGCTGAGCGCTTGAGCCAGAGCTTGGGTTTGAGCGCGAAGTTGGCCATCAGATTCGATGGCGGCGTTGAGTTGCTGCTTGATTGAACCGAATTGCTCGTTGCGCTCTTTTTCTAGATTTGCGACCGTCTGCTGCATTTGAGCCAGATGCTCGCGCACCGGTGCTATTGCCTGAAGAAGCTTGTTTTCTTCGCGATCACGCTCTTCGCGCTCGCGACGCTCTGCACTGTGCTGAGCCAACTGGGCGGTGAGCCCGTCATTGGTTGCCTGCAGCCCGGCAAGTTGAATGCGCAGCTGTTGAGCCTGGGCCGATTGGTCGTCGCCGCCACGGGGTTTCTTGCTGCTGAGCAGCCAACCAAGCACGCATCCGATGGCCAAACCGACCGCTAGAAAAATAAAAGACTCCATAAGCCGAGTATTTCATCTGCCTCAGACATTTAGCGGAGGGTAGACTCGCCAAACATGAACACAAAGCGGTTAATCAGGGCAGACATCCAGGCTTTGCGAGCAATAGCCGTGCTAATGGTGGTCATTTTTCACCTGTGGCCCAATCACCTAACCGGCGGTTTTGCTGGCGTGGACGTATTCTTTGTGATCTCGGGTTTTCTAATCTCAGGCTCGCTCTTCACCGAATTAAATGACACCGGCCGCATCCGGTTTGCTGCCTTTTGGGCAAGGCGTATTCGCCGGCTTTTGCCTGCGGCGCTTACGGTCATTGCTGTCACCGCAATCGCCTCTTTGTTAGTGGTTCCCCCGCTAACACGAAGTGGATTTTTCACCGACGCAATCGCCAGCACCTTTTATGTTGAAAACTGGCACCTGGCGGCGAATGCCACCAACTATTTCGCCGACCAGCCAAGTCCTTTTCAGCACTTTTGGTCGTTGGCGGTCGAAGAGCAGTTTTATATCGCCTGGCCCCTGCTAATAGCTGCAGTTGCCTTGATTGCGAGGGCGGGTAAAACCTCGGCGCTCAAATGGTTCATCCTCGTTATTTCACTGGTCTCGTTTGTTTACTCGGTTTGGCTCAGCTTTAGTCAACCCGACCTCGCCTATTTCACGACCCTTGGCCGAGTCTGGCAATTTGGTCTGGGTGCGGCAGTCGCACTGCTGGGCCACCGTCTCAGATTGAGTGAACTCGGCAAGGTGGCACTTAGCCTGAGTGGCTTTGCACTCATTCTGTTCTCGGCTTTCGCGCTAAATTCTTCAATGCCATTTCCCGGATGGGTTGCCCTCGCACCGGCGTTAGGCGCCACCGCGGTCATCATGGCAGGTTTGCAGGGGATACCCCAAACCCTGCAAAGAGTGCTCGGCTTCAAGCCAATCGCTTTTACCGGAGACATCAGCTATAGCCTCTATCTTTGGCACTGGCCGCTGATCATCCTGTTGCCTTGGGCCACCGGATACCAGCTGCGCACCTATCAGCTGGCAGTAATCCTTGCGGTTTCTTATCTTTTGGCTTGGGCTAGCAAACGCATCATAGAAGACCGTTTCAGGTCGTTGCCATGGCTGAGCGCGCGTTTGCCGCGAGCCAGCTTTGCCTTTGGTCTCGCCATTTCGGTGTTGGTCTTCGGCATCTCAATTGCTGGTCAGGTTATAACCGCGGGCCAACAGAGCAGCGCGGCCAATCAGTCGCAGACCCTCGACCAGGCTAAAAACGACTCCGCCGACCCAAATCACCAATGTATGACCGATCCGACTTCGACACAGGTCAAGATTTGTCGTTTCGGCGTGCTTGATGCAGGCTATCGCGTGCTGTTGGTTGGCGACTCGCACGCGGCAATGCACCTTGGCGCTTGGCAAGTGTTGGCCGAGCAGGGCCGCTTTGAAGTCGACCTTGCCTATAAGGCGAGCTGCTCATTTAACGTCGAAAAGCGCAACGACTCGGCTCGAGGCGTGAGCTGCCAGGCTTGGAACCAGAACCTCGAAAAGCAGCTGTCAGCAGCCAAAAAGTATGACCTCGTTGTCACGAGCTATTTCACCACCGTGAAGGCAACCGAAATTGAGTCTTCAAATCACGACGATCTTGCCGTGGTCGGCTTCAAGGCGGCCTGGGCTCCGCTTCAGGCGCGCGGCACTCAGGTGCTTGCGGTGCGCGATGGTGTCAACATGAGCCCAGGCATGCGTGACTGCTGGCAGTCA
>CAIPNT010000138.1 GCA_903866485.1 uncultured Micrococcales bacterium
GCTCGGATGCGATTGCCGACTGGCCAATCTTGAACGCGATGCTGAACGTTGCATCCGGAGCCTCCTGGGTTTCACTGCACCACGGCGGCGGTGTTGGCATGGGTCGTTCGATTCACGCCGGCCAGGTCATCGTTGCTGATGGAACGGCATTGGCTGCCGAGAAGATCAACCGCGTGCTCACCAACGACCCTGGCATGGGTGTGATTCGCCACGTCGACGCCGGATATGACATCGCTAAGGAAGTGGCTCGCACCAAGCACGTGCACGTGCCGATGCTCGACATCGCATAGGTTCGTTTTGTGAGCAGCATCTCATTTGCCAACATCGGGTCACTCGTCACCAATGACGAGACGCTCGGCACAGGCAAAATCGGCGAGCTAGGTGGTTCAGGGCTTCAAAGCGCGGGCATGGTCATCGACAACGGTCGCGTGACCTGGGTAGGCAATAGTGCCGATCTGCCTGACGCAGATTCTCGCGTGGATGTTGGTGGCCAAGCAATAATCCCAGGCTTTGTTGACTCGCATGCTCACCTGATGTTTGCCGGCGATCGCGCTGCAGAATTCAGCGCACGGATGCAGGGCAAGCCTTACTCTGCCGGTGGAATCAAGACCACGGTTTCGGCCACTCGTGCTGCCAGCGACGATGAGTTGACGGCAAACCTGCGTCGACTGGTTGCAGAGTTGCATGCCAGCGGAATCACAACCTTCGAAACCAAGAGTGGTTATGGGCTGACGGTCGAAGATGAAACGCGAGCGCTTCGCATCGCTGCCGCGCATACTGACGAAACCACATTCTTAGGCGCTCACGTGGTTCCTGCAGAATTCGCCGAACGTGGCCAAACAGGCGCTGACGAATACGTCGCCCTAGTGGTGGGTGAAATGTTGGCAGGCGCCGCCGAGCACGCCAAATGGATTGACGTCTTCTGCGACCGCGGCGCATTCAATCTAGACCAAGCCCGAGAGATCCTTACCGCCGGAATTGCCGCAGGATTGGCTCCGCGAATGCATGCCAACCAACTCGAGAACATCGGTGCAATCGAACTGGCTGTTGAACTCGACTGCGCTTCGGCCGACCACTGCACCCACCTATCCGAAAGCGACATCGAGTTGCTGGCCGGCTCAAACACCGTCGCAACTCTGCTGCCGGGTGCCGAATTCTCAACCCGTTCGCCTTACCCAGATGCACGCAGACTAATCGATGCCGGGGCAACCGTGGCACTGGCAACTGACTGCAACCCTGGCTCGAGCTACACGACATCCATGCCATTTTGCATTGCTGTCGCGGTTCGCGACATGGGCATGAGCCCAGACGAGGCGCTTTGGTCGGCAACGGCCGGCGGTGCTGCTGCACTGCGCCGCAAAGATGTCGGCCACCTCGGTCTCGGCGCTGCCGCCGATTTTGTCATTCTCAACGCACCATCTCACCAACACCTCGCCTACCGCCCGGGTGTGAACCTCATCGGTCAAACCTGGCGCAACGGCAAACCAATCGAAATGCAAGGGCACTCACATGAATAATCAGACCGTCACCATCAATTCAGCCGGGATGACCGCTGCCGATGTGATTGCCGTCGCGCGCCACGATGCCAAGATCGTGCTCTCGTCTGAGGCGTTGGCCGGTATGGCCAAGACTCGCGCTCACATTGAGGCGCTGGCCAGTGGTGAAACTCCGGTCTATGGCATCTCGACCGGTTTTGGAGCTCTCGCAAACCGCCACATTGCAATCGAAGACCGCGTGCAGCTGCAGAAGTCGCTCGTTCGCTCGCACGCCGCCGGCATGGGGGCACCTGTCGAACGCGAGGTCGTTCGAGCGCTAATGCTGCTTCGCCTCAAGACACTGGCCAGTGGTCGAACCGGAGCCCGACCTGTGGTTGCCGAAACCATGGCGGCTATCTTGAACGCCGGAATCACCCCCTATGTTCACGAATATGGCTCCCTCGGTTGCTCTGGCGACCTTGCCCCTCTCGCTCACTGCGCCCTGGTCATCATGGGTGAGGGTCGCGCTTTCGACTCACACGGAGTCGAGCGCCCGGTGGCTGATTTGCTGGCCGAGGCCGGCATCGCTGCGGTTGAACTGCGCGAAAAAGAGGGCCTGGCACTAATTAATGGCACGGATGGCATGCTCGGCATGGCCATCCTGGCAATCGCAGATCTTGAGCGCTTGGCCGACTATGCCGACGTGATTGCTGCGATGAGTGTCGAGGGTTTGATGGGCACCGATCAGGTGTTCCGCGCCGAACTGCACCATGACCTGCGACCACACCCTGGTCAGGCAACCAGTGCGGCCAACATGTTCAACGCGATGGCCGGTTCGGCGATCGTGGCGTCGCACCGCGTAGGTGACGACAAGGTTCAAGACGCATACTCGCTTCGCTGCGCACCCCAGGTGACCGGCGGCCTTCGTGACACCATCAGCTATGCGTCGATGGTTGCCGGTCGAGAACTTGCTGCCGCGATTGATAACCCGGTAGTGCTCGAGTCGGGCGAGGTCACCTCGAACGGAAACTTCCACGGCGCTCCGATCGCTTACATTCTCGACTTCTTGGCCATCCCAGCGACCGATCTAGGTTCAATGTCTGAGCGTCGCACAGACAGGATGCTAGACAAGAACCGCTCATCTGGGCTCACCCCGTTCTTGGCGCACGATGCCGGCGTCGACAGCGGCCTGATGATTGCTCAGTACACTCAAGCCGGTTTGGTGTCTGAGAACAAGCGCCTGGCAAACCCTGCTTCGGTAGACAGCATCCCTTCGTCGGCGATGCAAGAAGACCACGTATCAATGGGCTGGCATGCCGGTCGCAAACTTCGCAAGATTGTTGATAACTTGCGCATGATTTTGGCTGTGGAATTGACCGCTGCCTCGCGCGCGGTTGAGTCACGCGCACCTCACGCACCGGCGCCGGTGACCGGCGCACTCATTGCCCGGCTGCGCGAGGTTGTGCCTGGCAACGGTCCAGACCGCTTCTTGGCTCCAGAGCTTGAAGCGGCCGCGGAATTGTTAAAGCACTAGAGAATCGAGCCACCGATGTCGGCACCCAAAGAAGACCTGCTCTGGCCTCGAGCTTCGGCTTGGCTGCGGCCGATAGCCACCGCACCTAACCGTGATGCAGCAACATTTGACCTATCTCTGATGGGCATTCCTGCTCACCTGACCTCTATCTCACCGACCAATGCGCACACCACTCCGGCCGCCATCCGTGCCGCGCTTGCGCGCTATTCGACCTTCAACTGGTCAATCGGGCAGGATGTGTCGAGTCTGTCATTCGCCGATTTTGGCGATGTGGTCGAGCCCGACTCAGAGGCCGGCGAAGCACGCACTGTTTCGTTGGCGACCGAGCTGGCCGCTCGCTCGGGTCTCGCAATCGGTCTTGGCGGGGACAATTCGGTTACCTTTGCGATGGCCAAAGGTGTTTTTGGCAACACGGTCGATAGCGCCGGCCTAATCACCCTGGATGCCCACCACGATCTTCGCGACGGCATAAGCAACGGTTCGCCAGTGCGACGCCTGGTCGACGAAGCCGGTCTAGATGGCCGCCGCATCGTGCAGATCGGCATTGCCGACTTCTCAAACTCCCCGGCATATGCGGCCCGCGCCAAAGAACTTGGCATTCACGTGATTGCAAGATCACAGCTGCGAAACCGTCCGTTGGCCGATGTCATGGCCGAGGCAGTCGCAATTGCTGGCTCGGCCGGCGGGCCAATCCATGTCGATTTTGATGTGGATGTGTGTGATCGCGGCGCTGTGCCGGGCTGTCCGGCCGCCGCGCCTGGAGGGCTAAGCGCTGACCAGTTCAGGCAACTGGCCTTCGAAGTTGGTCGATATTCTCAGGTTAAGTCGGTTGACTTCACCGAGATTGACGCCAGCATCGACTCGGCTGATGGCCGAACGGTGCGGTTGGCTGCACTCGCCATTCTTGAGGTTGCTGCCGGTCGCCTCAGCCGCATTTAGATGTTCTAGAAGAACCGGTCTTTCTCTGTTGGCAAGAACTAACTTGTTTGTCGATTGATTTGAAATAGCAATAATTACTAGACTGACTTTGTTCCCATATGGGAACAGCACAAAGGCTGTGCCCAGTGAAGCGGAGGTGATTGAGCTGGAGATTCTCGCCACCTACGATGCCATTAGCCCCAGGGTCGAGCGGCTAGCTAACAGTGACCTTCGTGTTGTGATTCACTTTGGCCACACCAGCGTCGACATAATCGACCACTGCCGCGGCGAGCTTTCGGTAGAAGACTTGGCCGAGCTGATCGACCTTTGGGCAAATCCAGACTGCAAGCGTGAATACGTTGATCTGCCCGAGGGGTTGTTGGTTAAAAGAACCGTCTAGTCGAGCTCTGGGCCCGACCACTCAATTGCGCCAAGCGCCTGAAGCAACTCTTGTGGCGAGACCTCTAACGCCTCACAGTAGGCGCTAATTTTGCCCGCAGGCAACTGCCGTTCGCGATGAAAATAGCGGCTGAGTGAAGACTTTGCAAAACCATGTTTGTTGGCAAACTCATTCATCGATGCGTGGCCAAGGTGGGTCAACCGGTTTTGAAACCACTGCCAACTGTCCACTGCCACTGCCGGTGAAGACTGGCGCTGCTCGGTCATTTTCTCGTTCCTTGTGCGTATCCCCAAGAAAGATTTTAACGGCGCTAGAGCGAACGTTCTGCCAACACCTGATTGAAGGCGTTTACGAAAACATCCGGATTTTGCGCCCCCGAGACAGCATATTTCGAATCGATCACAAAAAACGGAACACCGCTGATGCCGTAAGCCCGAGCCTGTTCAAGATCAGCCTCGAACTGCGGCAAGAATTCTGCCGCTTGCAAGACTCTAGTGACCTCTGCACTATCGAGCCCAACCTGGGCCGCCAACTTGGCCAAGACATCGACGCGACCAACGTGCAACGCCTCAACAAAATGCGCCGACATGATGCGCTCTTTCATTTCAGCCTGCTTGCCTTGAGTCTTTGCATACTGAAGCAATTGGTGGGCAAGAACGGTGTTGGTCATGTGCATGTGTTGCATGTCATATTTCAACCCCACCGATGCAGCGATGCCGGCCAGGCGCTCGGTCATCTGAACCACCTGGTCTCGAGGCATGCCCTTGTGCTCGGCTAGATAATCGGTTTGGCTGCCCTCATAGTCAACTGGCATATCTGGGTTTAGCAAGAACGAGTGATATTCAACCTCGATGGGCACCGAGCCCAGCTGCTGAGTGAAGACGGTGATGGCGTTCTCGAGCTTTCGCTTGCCTATGTAGCACCAGGGGCACGCAACATCAGACCAGATGTCTACTTTGATTGGTTGAGTCATGTTGTTCTTCAACCTCACAGCGAGACTGAAAAGTCCTCTGCGCTATTCGAAATGCGTTGGCGTTTTAGGTTGCGCAAATCGTCGGTGTGCCATACGATTTCAAACTCGCTGCGGGCAAATTCAGCAAAGCCACTGCCCTTCGAATTGCCCAAAAGCGTCACAACATCGCCCTCGCGCTTCAATGTGAACTCGGTGCGCACACGATTTTCATTGAGGGCCGCATAGGTCAAGCCGTCATCCTCTTGCATAGCACTAACCCACTGACCAGACTCGTTTGGCACAAAGACGTGCAACTCGATCGAGGTTGGCGCCAAGCCATCGGTTGACTGCGGCGCCTCGGCCAGCATCGGCACAACGGCTCCGGCGCGAACAAACATCGGGATGTATTCGAGCGGCGCATTAGCCACAATGGTTTGACCTCCTAGAAGGCGTTTGCCCTTGTTGAAGCAGAACCACTCGCCCTCGGGCAGATAAACCTCGCGCTCGCGCTGACCGTCTTCGACCACCGGGGCAATCAACAAGTCTCGGCCAAACAAATACTGATCATCGAGGTTGCGAGCCTTTTCATCGAACTGATAGTCAAAAATGAGTGGTCGCTGAATCGGGGCGCCGGTCTCAGATGCGCAGACAAAGGCTGTGTAAATGTATGGCAGCAGGCGATAACGAAGTTCGATGGCCCTGCGAACACCATCGGCTATTTCATCGCCAAAACTCCACGGATACTGATCGACGGTGCCAGCCATGGTGTGGTTGCGAGCAAACGGGGTGAGCGCCCCATACTGGGTCCAACGCAGCATAAGCTCTGCGGTCGCATTTTCACCAAAGCCCGCTATGTCTGCTCCAACAAAAGATTGACCCGATATGCTCAAGCCCGCGCCCATCGGAATGCTCATCCAAAGGTGGTCAAATCGCGACATGTTGTCGCCCATCCAGTTTGCTGCGTAGCGCTGAATGCCAGGTGAACCAGCACGCGACAGGATGAATGTGCGCAACTCGGGCATCGCCGTGATCAAACCCTCGTGGGTGCCCATCGCCATCAACAGCGCATAGGTGTTGTGATAGCGCTCGTGCGAAAACTGCCCGGCGCCAAACAGCATCGAGTAAGGCTCGATGTCACCAGTGGCCGGCTCATTCATGTCATTCCAGATGCCGGCGAGGCCGCTCTTGACGTGCTCGGCGTTTAGCTCACCCCACCACTTGCGAGTGCGCTCTTGAACAAAGTCAGGAAACGCTGTGTTGCCGGGCCAAACCTGGCCAATATAGGTTTCTCCAGATTCGGTGGTGGCAAAAACGCCCTTGGCCAAACCATCGTCATAAACCGCATAGCCAGGTTCGCGCTTTACGCCAGGATCAATAATGGTGATTACACGGATGCCCTGCGCCTTAAGTCGCTCGAGCATGCCAGTCACATCCGGATACCGCTCGGTGTTCCAGGTGAACACGCGGTATTCATCCATGTAGTCAATGTCTAGCCAAAGGGTGTCAAGCGGCACTTCTAGCTCGCGATAGTTCTTAGCCAGCTGCTCAATGTCTGCCTGAACATAGTCTTTCCAACGGCACTGGTGAAAGCCGAGCGCCCACATTGGCGGCAGTTTGGTGCGACCGGTGAGCCAAGTGTAGTTTTCGAGAATCGAAGACATGGCTGGGCCGGCGAAAACGTATTCACTGTATTGCCCGCCGGTGAAGTTGATTTCATAGGTGTCGGCGGCGGTGAAGTCATAGAAACTGCGATAGCTGTTGTCGATGAACGAGCCGGCAATTGCCGAGCTGTTGGCATCCTGGTGATAAAAGAAAGGAATTGAGACGTAATAAGGGTCAAACTCGGTGCTTGTGTTGTCGGCTCGAGGGTCACTTGCCTGCTGAGCCTGGATGAACTCGCCAGAAGAGTTTGGGTTGAGCACATCCACATTCCACAACGTGAAATCACGACCGCGGCGGTTGAATGAACCGGTCTTTTCGCCTAGACCGTAAATTGGGTCGAGCTTGCCGATCTTGCGGCGCAGGCTGAAGCTGTTATTAATAACCGAGTAGGCCTGTGGCTGACCATCGCGATCGTGAGCGGTCTCAAAAATGGCTGAACCATCGGCACGGTAGGCGTTTAGGGCAAACGGCTGCTTGACCACTTCGAGGGTCATTTCGGTGGTGGTGACGTGAATCTTGTCATTCGACTCAGAAACGTTGAAGTCTTTGAAACCCGTGTTGGTCTCGGCCGAAATGGCAAAGGTTGGGTTTGAGTCAAACTTTCCACCGCGGCTAATCATCACGCGCATCAGGTCTGGCTTCAGCACGTCAATGGCCAAAAACTCGGCTTCGAGATGCGCCAAGATGCCGGTTTCGCTCGGTTTAAACGAGGTGACTTTCAAGAAGTTGATCTGCCCAGATTTTTGCATAGCTAAACCCTAAGTGCCAAGGGCAAAAAAGTGTCGAACCCAGTGCCTAGACTCAGAACATGACCGAAAAGCAACGCTCTCCCTGGCTCACCCGAAACCTCATCGCCATCTCGTGGGTTTCACTGTTGCAAGACGCAGCCAGCGAAATGCTCTATCCGATCATGCCGATCTTTTTGACCACGGTTTTGGCCGCGCCGGCCGCGGTGGTCGGTGCCATTGAGGGTTTTGCCGAGGGTTCGATGGCAATCACAAAACTTTCGAGCGCTTGGTTGAACCGCTGGTTGCCCAGAAAAGTCATGGTATTTCTTGGCTATGCCGGGGCATCGCTTGGCAAATTGATTATTGCTCTGGCCGGGGTTTGGCCAATCGTGCTGGTCGGCCGCGTAGTCGATCGTCTAGGCAAGGGCATGCGTTCATCTGCCCGCGACGCCATTTTGGTTCAGGGTGTTGACAAAAACCACCGCGGCCGAGTGATTGGTTTTCACCGCACCGCCGACACCACCGGAGCAGTGATTGGCCCAATCTTGGCCCTGCTGCTGCTTTCAGCATTCAACGGCAACATCAGAGACGTGCTCTGGATCGCAGTCATCCCGGCAGTGCTGTCTACCGTTGCGGTGCTGTTCATCAAAGACCAAGACCCGGCAACCAAGCGCATGCCAAAGCTGACTCGCGCCGAAACCACCCCGATGAACACTCAAAAGCTTTCACCAACTGTCACCCGTCTCATCTGGGTCTTGGCCTTTTTTGCGCTGGCCAATTTTCCAGACGCACTGCTGATTTTGCACCTGAGCCAAGATGGCTTTGGCATCACCGAGGTTATCGGCATGTACCTGATTTTTAACATCGCCTATGCAGCGCTCAACTTTCCCTTTGGAATGTTGGCAGACCGACTAAAACCGCAACACGTTTATGCACTTGGTCTGCTGTGCTTCGCAATCGCCTATGCCGGCTTGGCGCTAACTCACGACCGCACCATTTCGGTGATTCTGATTGTTATCTACGGCGGCTTTTCGGCGGCCAACGATGTGGTTGGCAAGTCTTGGGTTTCTAAGCTAGCCGCCGACCACCAGCAGCTAACCGTTCAGTCACGCCTGCAAGGCTTGAGCGGTTTTGGCATTTTGTTTGCCGGCATCTGGGCCGGAATGGCCTGGGGTCTCGGTTCTGGCAGCGGCGTGGTTCCGTTGCTGATTTCGGGATGCTTCGGACTCGTGGCCGCTGTAGTGCTGTGGTTTTTGAAGTTAGCTTAGGTTTGCTTCAATAAGCTCAATAATCTCGGGAGCATCCGGCTTGGTGGTTGGTCTAAAACGGTGAATCTCTCCGTTTGGCAAAACCAAAAACTTCTCGAAGTTCCACAAGATTGGCCCAGCCAGCCCGGCCGAATCCTTGGTCTTCACCAGGGTCTTATAAAGTTCGTGACGGCCGCGGCCATTTACCGGGGTTTTCTCGGTCATCGGAAAGGTCACGCCCCAAGTGGTCGAGCAATACTCGGCGATGTCATCGCTGGTCTTTAGCTCTTGCATAAACTGCCCCGATGGCACGCCCAGCACGGTGAAGCCGCGGCTGCCATAGGTTTTCTGCAGGGCCTCGAGCGCCTCATACTGCGGGCTAAGGCCACAGCGCGAAGCAACGTTGACCACCAAAACGGACTTGCCGGCAAAATCGCTGAAGTTGGCGGCGCTGCCGTTCAACATGGTTAGCGGTGCACTGAGAGTTGTCATATGCTGGTCAACCCACTATCCCAAGGCAATCTTCCCTAGAACTTGAATGTGGCCAACGTAATGGCGATGCTAAACATGACAACCGCAATCAAAGTGTCGAGCACCTTCCAAAAAATTGGCCTAGACATCAAACCGGATGCGGCCTTGGCGCCATAGCCGATGCTAAAAAACCAGAGCAGGCTGGCCAACATGGCTCCGGCGGCAAACCACCAGCGATTAGCGCCAAAGGTGTTGCCAACACCGCCGACAAAAATCACTGTGTCTAGATAGACGTGCGGGTTTAGCAGGCTCATCACCAAGACCGTGGTGACCACCTTGGCGGCAGACTTGCTCTCAACCCCGGCGGCATCCAGACTTTGACTCTTCGTTGCACTGATCAGCGACTTGATGCCAAACCAAACCAAATAAGCCACACCAACCCAACGGATGACCTCGAGCAACCACGGCAAACCTGAGATGACGGCCCCAAGTCCGGCGATTCCGAGCGCAATCAGACTTGCATCGATCAAGGTGCAAATGGCCACCACCGTGAACACATACTTTTTGGTCAAACCCTGACGGATGACGAATGCGTTCTGGGCGCCGATGGCGATGATTAGCGAGAGGCCGGTGAACAGGCCCGAAAGCAAAGCGAACACTATTCTTGTGATTCGGTTTCGCGGTCAGACGGGTTTTTAGCGCGCGGCCACAGTGCGATAGCCAACGAAAGTGCGCCAAACAGGGCAGCCAGAATGCCGCCCTCGGTGAGGTTCATCCAAACATACAAACCGATGCAAATCGAAAACACCGCCATACTGATGGCAAAGGCCCGATTGCCCTTGCTAGAGCGGGTCAAAATGCTCAGCAGCAGTGACCCGATGCTGAGAGCTGTAAAACTCATCACAGTAAAAAGACCCAGATACTCGTCTTGCACTTCGACCTCTACTTCTTTGAAGCGGGATGATCCATTCTCATGTAGACCCCGCCCTTCTTCAGCTCGTCAATCATTTGATTCAGTCGCTTCAGCCTAGTCTCGTTGCGCTCGGCGCGGGTTATCCAGCCAAGATAATCGTTGCGCTGATAGGCCGGTCGGTGGTCAAAGTCGGCCCTAACCGCGTGCTCTTCAAGTGCCAACTTAACATCCGCAGGCATCTCATAGAGCTTGCGGCGCTGGTTGCCCCTCTTGTCACGAGAATCTGCGGGCTTCAATTTGGGTTATCTATGTGCGGCTATTGAATGGTTTGTTTAGCGAGCAAACTGAAAAATTAGCGTCGCCAGCGAAACCAAGGTCAAAATCAAGGCAGGGGCAAAACCGTTTGCCTTGTGACCGGCACGGATGTGCATCACCACAGCGGTGGCAAAGTAGAGCACGAGCCCAACCGAGGCCAACTGGCCAAGAATCGGCACCCAAATGCCAACCAAAAGGCCAAGAGCCGCAGCCAGTTCAAGCGCGCCAAGCAAGGGCACCTGCGCCTCTTTGACGCCAACCGACTTTAGGGTGGCGACGGTTGACTCCATCTTGGTGAACTTGCCCATAGCCGACATGGTCGAAGCTAGGCCGATGAGAATAGAAAAAATCCAGAGCGCAATAGTCATTGCTTCAGTCTGCCCTAGTTATTTAGGTTTGTCTTACTTTGTGAAGTAAGCGGTGTCGCCGACAAGCACAGTGTTGTCAGCCGGAATCGGCTGCTCGGCCGCCTTCACGATTTCTTCCGCAAACTCTTCAACGTTATAAAGCTTTCCGACGGCCTGCTTGCGAGCGTCGATTGCGCCTGGGTTCAGTCGGTCAAGCAAGGTGGCGGTTACGGTGCCCTCAATCATGTCGCCCGAAACCACCACAAACTCGATGCCCTTTGCGGTCAACTCTGCAATCATGTCGCGAAGTGCATCCTCACCGGCACGCTTTGAAAGGGCCACCGGAAGGTATTCGGGCATGGTCGGGGTTTCGCGGATGAAGTGCGCCTGGTGGCTGGTGACAAACACGATGCGTGAGCCTGCGCCAAGCAAAGGCAGCGCGGTCTTGACCAGGTTTACCTGAGCATCGCGATTGAGCTTCATGGCATAGTCTTCACCCTTGCCAGTTTCCATGCCTCCGGAGGCGTTCAACACCAACAGGTCTAGGCCGCCAAACTGCTCTTTGAGAGTGGCTGCAAGTGCGTCAATGCTGGCATAGTCGGTTAGGTCGGCGCCAACCACGATGGCTTTGCCACCGGCCTCGATGATCTGGTTGGCAATCTTTTCGGCGCGAACTACCTTGTCACGATAGTTGATGGCCACGGACGCTCCCTTAGCGGCCAGCAGCTGGGCCACCTGTGCGCCGATTCCGCGGGATGAACCTGATACGAATGCGTGCTTGCCTGCAAATGAGTTAGTCATTCCATAAGTTTAGTTTTAGACAGCCTTGCATGTTCATTTAGTTATCCACAGTGTCTTCACTTTGTCTGGCGTTTGGATTAGGTTAAATCTGGGGTTATCCCCAAATTAATTCAAGGGGTTGAGTTATGAAAATGTTCGGTCGCCGCGTGATGGGTGCGATTGTCGCCGCGGTTTTTGCCTTTGCCCTGCAGATTGCCGGGCCGGTTGCCTTGCCAAGCTCGTTGGTCGCTGCAGCCTCGGCCGATGCCCCGCTTGCTGGGCTCACCCCTGACCTGAGCCTGGCCGGTTACTCTGGCGTCACCGGTTTTGTGGTTCACGTCAATAACTATGATCCGGCCTATTCGTGGTCCGTGTACGCTCCACCAGGATTAACGATGGTAGTTCGAGCACCGAGCGGAACTAACACGGTTTACTCCATTGGCATCCGAGGCCTTGCCGCCGACTCATCGGCCACCGTCACCGTAACCACAAGCCGGTCTGGTTATGCCGACGCAAGCGCGTCGATCATTGGTTACTCGCGCAACACCGGCCTGACCCCTGCGTTTGGTTCGGTCACGTCAACCTTTGGTGGGTTTTCGACTCAAATCACCAATTATTCATCCAGTTATTCGTGGGCGGTTTCATCAACTCGCGGCTCGGCCCAAATCGACAGCAACGGTCTGGTCACGGTGAGCAATCTCTATGGCGGCCAAGCCGCTTCGCTTGTGGTGACAACCAGCCGCTCGGATAGCACCACGGTCAGTGCCACCATCGACGGCTCGGCCCTCGTGCCAAGCCCAGCCCTTGTGTCTGAATATTCGCTGGTCGCGGTCACCCAAGACGCCGTCAGCTTGCAAATAACAAATTATGACCCTGCATTCACCTGGTCGGTAGATTCGGGTGGCGATGGCACCGCATCGATTGACGACGCCGGCCTAATCACAATCAGCGACCTCTATGACGGTGAGCAAATCAACCTTCACGTTCTAACTAGTCGCTACGGCTACTTATCGAACGATAAAGTTCTGTACCTAGCCTCGCTGATTCACCCGCAAACACCGCAGTTGGGCACAGTAACCCCAACCACCGATGGCTTTACGCTGTCTCTAGAAAACTACGACCCCGCATACGACTGGGCTGTCACCAGCGACACCGGCACAGCCACCATCGACTCGGGTGTGATCACAGTTGTCGGCCTAACCCATGGCCAAGTTGCCAACGTAACCGTGGTTACCACGGCGCCAGGCACCGAAACCGGAAACGCCACCTTTAGCGGTCAGGCTTTGAGCGCCAACTTCACGCCGATTATTGGTGCACCGACACGAAGCGTCAACAGTTATAGCGTGCAAATTACCAACTATGACCAAGCATTCACCTGGTCGGTTTACACCGAATCTGCCATCGGACAGGCAGCAATCAGCAATTCTGGTCTCATAACGGTCTCAAATTTGGCCGATAGTCAAGAGGCAATCGTTCACGTGATGGCCACTCGCCTCACATTCAATGACGCCGATGTTTCAATTACCTCAAGCGCCCTGAGTGCTGCTTTGAACCCAACTTTTACCGCTTCAACCCCAACCACCGACGGATTCACCACCCAAATCAATAACTTTGATTCGGCATTCAACTGTTCGATTGTCACAAGCGCTGGGGTCGGCAGCCTGTCATCCAATGGTTTTGTGAGCGTGACTGGGCTTAGCCCCGACGCCTCGTCAACCGCTTCGGTCACTTGTCAGCGCGAGGGTTATCGCGACGGGTTGGGCAGCGTCACCGGCCAAGCGCTTTCGTCGCCGGTCACAACACAAGATGATTCCGTTGCCCGCGCTGCCGCACAAGCCCAAGCTGCTGCACAGGCTCAAGCTGCCGCGCAAGCACAGGCTGCAGCCGAAGCGGCTGCCAAGGCAGCTGCCGACGCAAAGGCTGCTGCGGACGCCAAAGCCGCGGCGGATGCCAAAGCTGCGGCAGATGCAAAGGCAGCGGCGGACGCTAAAGCGGCGGCGGACGCTAAAGCCGCGGCAGACGCGAAGAAGGCTCAGGATTCAAGAACCATTGCCGCGATTATGCAAAAGCCACAGTCGGTGACGGCAAAAGTCATTTCAAAGCTCACCGCCGCTCAGCTGAAGACCATCCCGCCTACTGTCTTGGCTCGTTTGTCATCAAAGGCCATTGCCGCGCTTAGACCGGCTCAACTTGCACTGCTGAGCAAGGCCCAACGCAACGCCCTGCGCAGATAGTCGCCAACTAAACAGTCAGGTTATAGACCGCAAGCGCTAGGCAGATCGGCATAAATAAGACCGGAACAAAACTCTCGGCTTGGCCAAGTTCACGGTATTTGGTTTTTGCTCGCCCCGATGAATAGCCCTTGAGATACTTCCACTCGAGGGTGAATGGTTGTTCGGGCAGCTTTTCTTCAAGCCTCGCGATGACTGACCACTTCGCGGCACTAAGTTGCCGATAGCTTGCAAGTTGCAACCACCAAACCAGATTGATCAAAAACCCAACGCCTAGAATCGCGATGCCGCCGAGACGGCCGATTGGCAAGTGGCCTTCGGTGATCAACCCGCCTGCGGTGATCAAGGCCGAATCGGCAGTCAGAAAGAATGCATTGGCTACACCCCTGCGGGCCGAGATTCGATCTGCCATCTCAACGGCTAACCGATAAAACTCAAAAGTCTGGTCTTCTGTGGTTCGCCTCATCGTTCGCCCCCAATCAACAGCCTTAAGTTCGACCAGGTCCATTGATAGATTTTGTCCGACTCGCGCGCCGACCTAGGGGGTGTCACCGGCTGGTCGCTGTGACCGGCCAAAAGAATGTAAGGCACTCTCTCCTCGCGGGCAATTTCAATCTCCTCGGCCACCCCGCTGGCTCTTGAAGTGTGTTGACCGCAAATCACAATCACAATGTCGCAGCGTCTGATTCGAAGTCTTGCCTTCTCACGCCAGTCACTCGAGGGCTCTTTGATTGAATGGTCAGCGATATTGAAGGGTGAATCTGGATGTCTGCTCTGCCCGACCAATGCCTCCTTCAGAAAGAAGTCGTTGTCATAGTCAAAGCTGATAAATGCTCGTTTTAGAGCCATGGTTTCCCCCGAATCCGGCAAAAGAGTGTTTTTGCGAGGCTACCAATCGCACTCAATCTTGCCCACGGGGGTAGCCGCTCAAGCGAACAATCGAAGCAAGATTCTTTAAATTTGTATTAATTGGCGAAGAAGCGATTGCCTCGGGAGGCAAGAGCCTGCGGCGGCGAGTCGTCCAAAGCAAAAACGCCTCCCCGAAGGGAGGCGTTTCATTTGTGGAGACTAGGGGGGTCGAACCCCTGACCCCCTGCTTGCAAAGCAGGTGCTCTACCAACTGAGCTAAGTCCCCTGATTTGAATCTGGGTGTTGCTTGGAACTTCGGTTCAGAACCTTCTTTTGGTGAAGAAGCTTCCTGGTGGGCCTAGGAGGACTTGAACCTCCGACCTCTTCATTATCAGTGAAGCGCTCTAACCACCTGAGCTATAGGCCCGTAGAACCTCTATGACTTTACACGAAATCTAACTTGTGTGCAAAATCTTGTTTGCACGGTGCCTAATTGTTTGTAAATCCAATCGAGACTCCGCCGGTGATTCGCCCGATCACGTTGAAAATCAGAGCGCAAACGCCAGTCAAGAGGGTGCCGAGCACGATGTTGAAGAATGCCAGAGTGGTGGCGAATGACAAAACTCGTGGCAAGCTCAGCTGTGAGCTGATGTCTGAGCCACTGCCGCCAATAACCGAGTTGACCAGGCTGTTTAGTGAACCGAAAACACCGGTCTGGCTAAGCACCGCCCAGAGCAGAACGAAACCGACGATGGTTGCAATGCCCATGGCAACGGTTACCAAGAGAGCAACTCGAACGGCCGACCAAAAGTCGATGTGAACCAACTTGAGCTTGACCTGCTTCTGCGGAGTCATGTTGCGCTTTGCCGCGGCAATGGTTGATGCTGCCCCCGCTTTGATTCGTTCTCTCATTCGGTTGCTCCTTCAATTTCTTCTTCAGCCGCTTCATCCAGCAAATCAGCGTTGGTCTCAAGATTACGCTCTGTGTTCTTGGCAAGTCCAATGATGTTGTCATCTTCTTCAAATCGTGCAAACACCACACCCATTGTGTCGCGACCCTTAGCCGGAACCTCGCTCACTGCCGACCGAACCACTTTGCCGCTAGACAGAACTACAAGAACTTCATCCTCTTCAGTCACGATCTGCGCGCCAACCAGGTCACCGCGCTTTTCTTCGAGCTTGGCAACCTTGATGCCCAAACCACCGCGATTTTGTGCGCGGTATTGGTCAACCGAGGTGCGCTTGGCATAGCCGCCCTCGGTAACAACAAAGACGAAGGTGTCGTCTGCGTCATTGATGACCGACGCCGAAAGCAGGTGGTCACCCGAGCGGAAGTGCATACCGATGTTTCCCGAGGTGTCGCGGCCCATTGGGCGAAGGCTTTCGTCGCTTGCCGAGAAGCGGATCGACATTCCCTTGTGAGAAACGAGAAGTAGGTCATCCGACTCAGACGCGAGCAGTGCAGAAACCAACTCATCGCCATCACGCAGCTTGATGGCAATGATGCCTCCGGTGCGGGCGGTGTCATAGGCATCCAAGGCGGTCTTCTTGACCAAGCCCTCGCGGGTGGCGAGAACTAGGTAAGGTGCCTGCTTGTAATCCTTGAGGTCTAGAACCTGGGCGACCTGCTCATCCGGCTGAAGTGCTAGCAAGTTGGCAACGTGCTGACCCTTGGTGTCGCGGCCACCCTCAAGAACTTCATAAGCCTTGGTGCGATAGACGCGACCCTTGTTGGTGAAGAACAACAACCAGTGGTGTGTGGTGGTCACAAAGAAGTGTTCAACAACGTCGTCGGCGCGCAGGTTGGCACCCTTGACGCCCTTGCCGCCGCGGTGTTGCTGGCGATAGTTATCGCTCTTGGTGCGCTTGATATAGCCACCGCGAGTTAGCGAGATAACCATCTCTTCTTCTGGAATCAGGTCTTCCATCGAGACGTCGCCATCGAAACCGGCGATGATGGCGCTGCGACGGTCGTCACCGTGCTTGGCAACCACCTCATCCAACTCTTCGCTGATGATTGAGCGCTGGCGGGATGGGTCGGCGATGATTGCCTTGAAGTCGACAATCTGGGCCTCAAGGTCGGCGGCCTCGTCAATGATCTTTTGGCGCTCTAAGGCAGCAAGCTGTCGCAACTGCATGTTCAAGATTGCGCGAGCCTGAAGCTCATCGATCTTTAGCAGTTCAATTAGGCCATCGCGGGCCTCATCAACGGTTGCGCTCTTGCGAATCAGCGCGATCACGGCGTCGAGTGCATCGAGGGCCTTGAGGTAGCCGCGAAGAATGTGAGCGCGCTCTTCGGCTTTCTTCAAACGAAACTGAGTGCGACGAACGATTACTTCAAGCTGGTGGGTGACCCAGTTTGTGATGAATCCATCGAGGCTCAGGGTGCGTGGCACGCCGTCAACCAGGGCAAGCATGTTGGCGCTGAAGTTTTCTTGCAGCGGGGTCAACTTATAAAGATTGTTCAAGACAACGCGTGCAACGGCGTCTCTCTTGAGCACGATGACCAAGCGCTGACCGGTGCGGCCCGAAGTTTCGTCGCGGATGTCGGCAATGCCAGAAAGGCGGCCTTCCTTGACCAATCCGGCAATTTTCTCGGCTAGGTTGTCTGGGTTCACCTGGTATGGCAGCTCGGTTACGACGAGGCAGGTGCGGCCCTGAAGCTCTTCGACGTTGATGATTGCGCGCATGGTGACCGAACCGCGGCCGGTGCGATAGGCCTCTTCGATGCCCTTGCGACCAAGGATGTGTGCTCCGGTTGGAAAGTCTGGGCCCTTGATGCGCTCAATAAGTGCCTCAAGAAGTTCTTCGTTGGTGGCATCAGGGTTTTTTAGGTACCACTGAGCTCCATCGGCAACCTCACGCAAGTTGTGCGGTGGAATGTTGGTTGCCATGCCAACAGCAATACCGATTGAACCGTTGATTAGCAGGTTTGGGATGCGGCTTGGCAGAACCGTTGGCTCTTGTGTGCGGCCGTCGTAGTTGTCTTGGAAGTCGACGGTGTCTTCGTCGATGTCTCGAACCATTTCCATGGCCAACTGAGCCATGCGGCATTCGGTGTATCGTGGCGCGGCGGCAGGGTCGTTGCCGGGTGAACCAAAGTTGCCCTGGCCTGAGATCAGTGGATAGCGCAGGTTCCAGTCTTGGGTTAGGCGCACCATGGTGTCATAGATGGCGCTGTCACCGTGCGGGTGAAACTGACCCATTACGTCACCGACGACGCGTGAACACTTTGAGAACTGCTTGTCTGGGCGATAGCCGCCGTCAAACATCGCATAGATCACGCGGCGGTGAACTGGTTTTAGGCCATCGCGCACATCTGGAAGTGCGCGGCCAACGATAACGCTCATCGCATAGTCGAGGTAGCTGCGCTGCATTTCAACCTGAAGGTCGACTTGCTCGATGTTGTCTCTCAGTGCCGGAACATTTGTAGTTTCGTCAGCCATGATGTCTCTTCTCTAAATCTCTCGTTGTCAGCGGCCTAGATGTCTAGGAAGCGGACATCCTTCGCGTTCTGCTGAATGAATGTGCGGCGTGCGTCGACATCCTCGCCCATCAGGGTTGAGAAAACTTCGTCGGCAATTGCCGCATCTTCTAGGGTCACCTGCAAGAGGGTGCGCTTATCTGGGTCCATTGTGGTATCCCAAAGCTCGTCGTAGTCCATTTCACCCAGACCCTTATAGCGCTGAATGGAGTTTTCTTTCGGAATGCGTTTGCCGGCTGCCGCACCATCGGCCAGCGCCTTGTCGCGCTCGGCATCTGAGTAGACATATTGGTGATCGGCATTTGACCACTTGATCTTGAACAGCGGCGGCTGCGCTAGATAGACATAACCGTGCTCGATTAGCGGACGCATGTAGCGAAACAACAGGGTCAAGATCAGAGTGCGAATGTGCAGACCGTCGACATCGGCGTCGGCCATCAAAATGCACTTGTGATAGCGAGCCTTGGTGACGTCAAACTCTTCGCCAATTCCGGTGCCGAATGCGGTGATGATGGCCTGAACCTCGGCGTTGCCTAGGGCCCGGTCGAGGCGCGCCTTTTCAACGTTCAAGACTTTTCCGCGAAGCGGCAGGATGGCTTGAGTCTCTGGGTTGCGACCGCGAACAGCCGAACCACCCGCAGAGTCACCCTCAACCAGATA
>CAIPNT010000139.1 GCA_903866485.1 uncultured Micrococcales bacterium
GAGCGTTTGCGACTCGAGGCATATCACAAGCTATCGGCGGCTTCGGGAGAGAAGGGCACCAGGGCTCAGTTAGACGCAATCCTGGCTGAACTCGAAGACCGGTATGGAACGGCTCCGGAGCCGGTTCGCAACCTGATCGAAGTCACCGAACTGCGGCAGCAGGCCAATCGACTTGGTCTTAAAGACTTCAATGTGCTTGGGCTTCAGGTAAAGCTGCAGCCGGTTGATCTAACCGAGGCCCAGCAGGTTCAGCTCACCCACTTGTTTCCGGGCACGAGATATTTGCAATCGGCTCAAACCTTGATGATTCCGGCTCCGCGAGATGCTAACTTCGAACCACTGCGAGATAAACCGATTATCGACTGGGCCTGGGCCTTTTTGGCACGAGTTTTTCCGCCGGCACCACCAACCAACTAGATGACAAGGCAGCCTAAAATGACCGAGCTCAGTGACCTGATTGCAGTAGCCCACAAACTGCGAGCCCCTGGCGGTTGCCCTTGGGATGCAGAGCAGACCCACGACTCGCTCACCAAATACCTGCTCGAAGAGACCTACGAGTTGATTGATGCAATCGAATCGGGCAATCGCGATGAGGTAATCGAAGAGTTAGGTGACGTGCTCTATCAGGTCATTTTTCACAGTGACCTTGGATCTACCGGAACACTGGGCGAGCCATTCGATATCGAAGACGTTGCTCGCGTTTCAGCGGCAAAGATGAAGGGGCGCCACCCACACGTTTTTGGCACCGCCGAAGAGCAAGAAAAATATGCGGCCAAGACCGGCGATGACGTGATGGTCAACTGGGATGACCAGAAGAAGAAGGAGAAGCCTCACCGCCAGTCAATCTTGGATGGAATCCCTCAGGCAATGCCGGCGCTGGCGCTCGCCGACAAGATCATTGGCAAGGCCGAGAAGATTGGTCTGCTCGACGCCGATGCCCCAGGCCCTTTCAGCGTTACCAGCGAAGCCGAGCTGGGGGCCATCCTGCTCGCGATTGTTTCTTCTGGCCGTTCGGCTGGTTTCGATTCAGAGCGTGCGCTACGCGAAGCTGTGCGAGAACTTCAGGTTGAGATTCGCGAAGTCGAAATCGAGGATGGCTTCGACGCAGGCATTATTGCCGTGCCAAACGAAGATTAACAATGGTTGAGTCAAAGGTGAACGGCAACCTGGCCCAAAAGCCTCTGCTCATCTTTGATGGTGACTGCGGCTTTTGCACTTCAACCGCAAATTGGATTCAGCGCAACTCACAGTTAGCTATAGAAATAGAGCCATATCAATGGTCAAATCTGGACTCGTTCGGTCTAACTGAAGCCGAGGCTTCTGCCAAAGTTCAACTGGTTGCCCAGGGCAAGATTTTTGCCGGTCACTATTGCATGGCCAAGTTGCTGATGATGCAATCAAATGCCTTGCTTAGGGTCTTAGGTGCTCTAATGGTTTTGCCAGCAGTCAACTGGCTGAGCGCCAAGGTCTACGACCTAATCGCCGCAAACCGGCACAAACTTCCGGGTGACACACCCGCATGCAAAATGCCGCCAAGCCGCTAGGTTTTGCGTCTAGCTATCGCTAGATTTTTAGCATGGATGAAAAAGTCAAAGGCCCGGCCTCCTACTTTCCTTCAATAGAGAAAAAGTATGGCAAGCCGATCGACCACTGGATGAAAGCGCTCGAGCAGGTAGCCGGTTTAAAGCACATGGAGCAGGTCAAGTTCTTGCAGACCGAACACGAAATGGGCCAGGGGCACGCAAACGCCATCGTTCATGTTTTTCGAGCCAACAATCCGCAGTAAAACCTCCGAGCTCGCCACCGCGCATGTGGCAAACTTGTTGCATGGCTAAAGACGTGCACCCACCTCGCGGAATGCGCGATTTTCTTCCACTTGAGAAGACTCGTCGCGACCAGGTTCTGACCACCATTCGCGAGACCTATCTTGGCCACGGCTTTCAAGAGATCGAAACCCCAGCCCTCGAAGACCTAGAGCGACTCACTTCGGGTCAGGGTGGCGACAACGAAAAGCTTGCTTTCCGTGTCATGAAGCGCGGCGCCGAACTCGAATCAGCTTTGGCTGCCGACAACGGCGAAGATAACCTCGCTGACCTCGGCCTTCGCTATGACTTAACCGTGCCGTTGACCCGCTATTACGCAACCAACCGCGCCAAACTACC
>CAIPNT010000140.1 GCA_903866485.1 uncultured Micrococcales bacterium
AAGAAATAATGGCCAAAATTGCCGTCATGGGCGCTGGCAGTTGGGGAACCACCTTCGCAAAGGTTTTGGCAGATAACCCTGAAAACCAGGTGATGCTTTGGGCTCGTCGCGAAGACGTTGCCGACGAAATCAACACCCAGCACCGCAACGGAGACTACCTGCCGGGCATTCACCTGCCAAAGGCGCTCAGCGCTTCAACCCAGGTGGCCAATGTTTTGGCGGGCGCCGAACTGGTTTATCTCGCCGTTCCATCGCAGACCCTTCGAGGCAACCTTAAAGAGTGGGCTTCGCTGATTCCGGCAGACGCCATTTTGGTGAGCCTCATGAAGGGTGTCGAAAAAGACACCGGATTGCGGATGAGCGAGGTTATCGCCGAGACCACACGATTTGCGGCAGGCCAAATAGCCGTCGTGTCTGGCCCAAACCTTTCACTTGAGATTGCTCAAGAGCAGCCCGCTGCATCGGTGGCCGCCTCGGCCAGTCAGGCAACGGCTGAGATTGTTGCCAAGGCATCTAGCAACCCCTACTTCACGACTTTCACCAACCGCGATGTGATTGGCACCGAGTTTGGTGGAATTCTCAAGAACCTGATTGCTGTTGCAATCGGCATTGTCAACGGTGTTGGCTATGGCGAAAACACCAAGGCTTCGATCATGACCCGCGGACTTGCCGAAATCTCGCGTTTTGCCGTTGCCTATGGCGCCAAGCCAAACACCATGGTGGGGCTAGCTGGCTTGGGTGACCTCATTGCCACCTCTGAATCTCCGCTTTCGCGCAACCACAAAGCCGGTGAAATGCTTGGCAAGGGTTACACGCTGCGCGAGGTGCTTCGCCGCATGTCTCAAACGGCCGAGGGTCTGTCTTCGGTGGCCCCGATCTTGCAGCTTGCCGCCGCAAAAAACGTTTCGATGCCCATTGTCGAGCAGGTGCAGCTGGTGCTCGAGGGCAAGATGAACCCGCGTGACATTGCTCCACACCTAACCACTCAAACCGACGGCCCGCAGGGCGAATAGTCATGGCCAAGCTCAACCTGGTGTTGCTCTTCGGTGGTCGCTCAAGCGAACACTCGATTTCTTGTGCCACCGCAGCGGGTGTGCTTGGGGCCATTGACCGCACCAAATACAACGTCATTGCGGTTGGCATCACCAAGCAGGGCGTGTTTGTGCCGGCCGCCGATGACCCTGCCAAGTGGGCGCTTCGCAAGGGTCAGCTGGCAACCGTCGAAGACGAAGGTTCAAGAATCGAACTTGCCATGGATGGCAGTCGCGAAATCACGCGTCTAGACATCACCGGTGCGCGCAGTTCGCTCGGTCAGGTCGATGTTGTTTTTCCGGTTTTGCACGGTCCGTTTGGTGAAGACGGCACTATGCAGGGTTATCTTGAGCTTTTGAACGTGCCATACGTTGGCAACGGCGTTTTGGCCTCGGCCGCAGGCATGGACAAAGAATTTACCAAGGCGCTTTTTGAAGCTGCCGAGGTTCCGGTTACCCCGCACGTTGTCATTCACGAAACCGAGTGGAAATCGAGCCCGGCAGAGGCCCTCGAGCGTGTTGCCAAGCTTGGCGCACTGCCGCTGTTTGTGAAACCTGCGCGTGCAGGGTCATCCGTGGGCGTTTCTAAGGTTAAGTCGATGAGCGAGTTTGCCACCGCCGCGAAGTTGGCCTTCGAAAACGACACCAAGTTGGTCGTTGAAAAGGGTTTGGTTGGTCGAGAGGTGGAGTGCGCCGTGATCAGCGGTCGTGACGGCCAAGAGCCTCGCGTCTCGGTTGCCGGCGAAATCATCGTGACCGGCCGTGATTTTTATGACTTCGAAGCCAAATATCAGGACGAAGATTCGGTCGACCTCGTGATTCCGGCAGAGCTAACCGACCAAGAACTTCAAGTGATGCAGGCCATCGCCGCTCGAGCGTTCAAGTCGCTTGGTTGCGAGGGGTTGGCCCGGGTCGACTTCTTTTTGACTGCTGATGGTTTCTTTGTCAACGAAATCAACACGATGCCAGGATTCACTCCGCTGTCGATGTTCCCGTCGCTGTGGCAAGCTTCTGGACTCGCTTATGTCGACCTCATCGATGAGCTAATTTATCTGGCGCTAAACAAATAGGTCAGTTGCTGACTGTTGTGCAAACCTTGCTGGCCGCAATGCTTTGAATGGCCGCGCTAAGGTCTGACAAAACCGAAACTCCGGCGGCGCCGTGGCTGTCGACAATCACCTCGGTTGCCGGGTTTCTAGCAAAGGTGATGAAGCGATAGGTTGGCGCCTTGGAGTTGTCTACCAGCCAGTCAACGCCATTGTCTGAGACGCAAGGAAGTTTGCTCACAGTGACCTCTGGCAGTCCGCAGCGCAGCAGAACAGCTGCGGGGTTGCCCCATGCGCCGGTTGCCTGCGCATCGGTGCTGCGCTTTGCGAGCCCTTCAACCTGATCTGGCAGTCGCACCGAAACCTGCGCACAAGCCGGGCTGTTGGCTTGTGGGGCGGCCTCCAGGGTCACGGTTGAAGTGCAGCCGGCTAGGGCAGTTACCATCGCTAGCGCGGTTGCTGCGGTGCCTAGGCTGCGTGAAATCTTCATCGAGAATAGGCTAACAGGGTGACGAATCTAGAGACTGTAGCCCAGCTTGGCGAAAACGAAAGCCTAAAGCGCACGATTGCGCGCCTAAACCCATCCGAGCACGCGCTGGTTGGGCCTGGCGATGATTGTGCCGTGATTGCCGCGCCAGACGGCAGGTTTGTGGTCACCACAGACACCCTTATCGAGGGTCACGATTTTAGGCTGGATTGGTCGAGCGCCTATGACCTCGGTTGGAAAGCGGTCGCCAGCAACCTCGCCGATGTCGCGTCCATGGGTGCGGTGCCCACATCGCTTGTGGTTGCGTTAGCGGTTCCAGGCGACACCTTGGTGACCTGGCTCGAGCACTTTGCCGATGGGTTGAAG
>CAIPNT010000141.1 GCA_903866485.1 uncultured Micrococcales bacterium
AGTTGATCATAGAGCAACAAATGCACCAAGAGCTAGACGCTTGCTGGTTATGTTCTTAGACATGTATGTCTCTTTCTTTTCTTGGTTATCTTGACCTTCAAGACGAAGATCAAGCGGCAACTTTTTTGAGCCCAGCAACCAAGCAGGAGGGCACAAAGATGTCGCTATTTAAAGATAACGAACAATAGTCCGGACTATTACGGTATTAGTCCAGACTTTTTTCGTGTTTTAAGAAAAAACCCGCAATTGCAGTGAATTGCGGGTCGAATTGGGCTTTTAGCCGAGATTTGCTAGGCAACTGCCTAATTGGCGATTATTTGCCAGGAGCCGTGATTGAGAACACCGCGCTGGCTGCCTTGCCAACCGAGTTGCCGAAAGGCAACTCGAGCTGAACCTTGGTGCCAACCAACGAAGACTGATCCCACACGCGGCCAGCGGCATCAAACGGCAACTTGACGATGCCGGTTAGACGCAAAATCTGCTGCCCGTTGACTTCACTGAACGAAACCTGGCTGTCTTGCAAGAAAGCAAAATACTTGGTGCCGTCAATGGTGAAGTCAAATAGGGCCGACTCAAGCGACGGGGTGATGCCGTTTGAAATGCGAACAACAGCGTGGCTGCCCTGGCTGTCATAGACATCGAAAGCCTCTTGGCCATTGTCGCCAACCGATGCCTGACGAAGCTCGCCCGCGGTGGTTGGGTTGCCGTCATAGATTCGTGAAACCTGAGCCGCGCTAAATGGGCTTGGCGCAACCTTTGGTCTGACGGTGGTTGATGAAACCGTAACCGACTTGAGGGCTGAGACCCCAGCAACAACCGGCCTGCCCGAGTCGCTCGGCTTGGCAACCGGCTTGGTTTCGGTGCCTGACGATGCGCTCGAGCTAGAAGTTGAACCGCCAGCTGGGGCGATGTTTGAAGAGTTGCTGTCGCCAGCTGCGATGGTGGCCTGCTGGTTGCGACCGCCAATGTTAACAAAGGCGCCAATGGCAAGAATGGCAAATAGCGCCAAGACCATGGCCTGAGCGCCAACCTTCTTGGCCTCGATCGCTGCCTTGCGAGCGGCAACCGACAGGATGGCCGAAACCGACATTCCATTTGTGTCGATGTTGTCGCCGAGCAGAGCCTTCTTGAAAGCGGCGCGGGCGCGGAAGATCAGCTGAAGGGTGGCGTTTTCGCTTAGACCAACCTGCGAGGCAATCTCGCGAGTTGACTTCTCTTCATACATGCTGGCAAGAAGCACCTCACGGTGACGCGGGTTTAGCTTGCTGAGGGCAAGGCGCACGATGGCGGCATCCTCGATGTGTTCCATCTCGCTGCCAACCTCGGCATCGCTTGATGCAGGCTCGGCAATGTCATCGATGTTGTTGATGATGGCACGGCCAGACGCACGAATCACGTCGAGGCAGAGCAGGCGCACCTTCCACTTCAAAAAGCGCAAAACGCCAATCTCTGAGTCGAGCTCGGGCAGGGTCACCATCAAATAAAGAAATGCGTCTTGAACAACCTCGTCAACCTGGTGCTGGCTTCTCAAGAAGCGGCGAGCGTGACGCTCTAGGTGCGGGCGAAAGCGGGTATAGATGTTGGCAAAGTCTTGAGCCGACCAGTCTTTAAGCACCGCGGCGCCGTGCGCGCGAAACTCAGGGTTCTCGACGTCGTCAAGCGACTCGTTATCCCATTCGGCCATTTCATCCATACCTTTTATTGTGTCAGACATAGTAGGTAACGGGCTAGAGGCCTTTTTATTACGAGTTGGCGCCTTTTATTTGTTATTTAGAGATGGTGACCGTTGGGGTGCTTGCCGAACCATACTTAATGCCGGTGAGGCTGGCCGCAAGCCATCCGCCGCCAACCGAAGCAGCCAGGGTGCCGCCGGTTGCCTTCACCTTTAGCGTGCCGGTCTTTGCCAGGCCAAACACGCAGCGAGCAAAGTCGTCGGCGATAACCAGGTCAAGCGAGCCGCTGTCGACGGTGCCATCAGGGTTTTGCAACAGGCCATTGACCTTTTGCTTTAGAGCCGTGCCGCTCTTGGCGGCGGTGAAGTTGTCGGCGACCAGAGCATCGGTTGCAATCACACCG
>CAIPNT010000142.1 GCA_903866485.1 uncultured Micrococcales bacterium
GCGCGCGTTATCTTTGACGAAAGCGTCATTCCCGCCGATGTCATCCTCGACATTTTCTTCACCTTGCATGACCCTCGCCAGTTGAACCGCCAGGGCAATGACGTTGGCACTCAATATCGCTCGGCGATGTTTTATGCCGACGAAAATCAACAGAAGTTGTTTTTAGCAGCTCTCGAACGAGCCAAAGATGTCTGGGACGGTGAACTAGTCACTGATGTTGTCGAAGCTGAAACCTTCTGGATGGGTGAGGAATATCACCAGGACTTTTTTGCCAAGAATCCAAACCAGGGGTATTGCAATGCAGTGGTCGCTCCCAAGATGGCTAAGGTTCGCAAGGCTTTCAACGAGTATTTGAATTAGGTAAATTCGTGACTTCGATCAGTGACGCATTTGCGGATGATCTTTTTGCCATAACGCTTTTCGTTGAATCGTTGGCGAGATCAGAGCAGTTTTATGGCGACAAACTCGGGTTGCACAAGGTTTTCTCTGATGACGTTTCTGCCGTCTATAGCGTGGGTTCAGCCCTCATCAATTTGCTATGCATTCAGAATTCAAGCGAATTGGTTGCACCGCTGAATGCCGCTTCCTCGGTGACCACCGCGGTTTTTACCTTGCGAGTAAAAGACGTGGATGCCATGGCCGCATCACTGGTTGACCGAGGTATAGCGATGCTAAATGGCCCTCAAGATAGGCCGTGGGGTGTGCGAACAGCTGCGTTCGCAGACCCCGATGATCATGTCTGGGAACTGGCAAATCACTCAATTTAGTTTCCCCAACTCAGTCCAAAGTTGAATCTCTCCACAGATTATTAGGGGCTTCCCCCAAGCGCGCTAACGACGAGCCAAACTCAAGTAATCACCGCGAAATGCCGGTGCACTTTGAGAAAGGCACAAAATGTCAGAACTACTTTCGGTCACCGGTCTGGTTGCGACAACCCCGCGCCACCTTGTCACGCAAGACGGCTTGCCCATCACATCCTTTCGGCTAGCATCCTCGCAACGTCGATTCGACCGCTCGCAAAATCGTTGGATAGACGGCGAAACAAATTGGTTCACTGTGACAGCGTTTAGGCAGTTGGCCATCAACAGTTCTAGTTCGGTAAACAAGGGCGACCGCATCGTGGTTGCTGGCAAACTGCGTGTTCGTGACTGGGATAACGGCGAACGTGCCGGCACCTCTGTTGAAATCGAGGCCGACTCAATCGGTCATGACCTCAGCTGGGGCAGCTCGGTGTTCACCAGAACAGTTTTGGTTCGCGAAACCTCTGAAGAGCTAGAGAGCGAACCTGAGGCCCAAGAGCTGTCTAATGCAAACGAAGATTTGATTGGCGCTGGCAAAAAGTAGCCAAATCTGAAAGCCGCCGGGTCAGGGGAGCCCCCTCAAACCTGACCCGGCTTATCAGGGCTAAACTTGAGGTAAATCTACCGAAAGAGACTGATTTTTCATGGCTGAATTCATCTATCAGATGATCAAAGCGCGCAAGGCGCATGGTGACAAGGTTATCCTCGACGACGTAACCTTGGCCTTCTATCCGGGTGCCAAAATCGGCGTCGTTGGCCCAAACGGTGCAGGTAAGTCAACCGTTCTAAAAATCATGGCTGGCATGGACACGCCTAGCAATGGTGAGGCCCGTCTTAGCCCCGAGC
>CAIPNT010000143.1 GCA_903866485.1 uncultured Micrococcales bacterium
GTGGCCAATTTCGTGGCCGATCACTCCGCCGATGGCGCCAAAGTTAACGGCGTCATCGGTGGAGAGTGAAAAGAAGGGTGGTTGCAAAATGGCGGCCGGAAAAACGATCTCGTTGAAGCCAGGGTTGTAATAGGCATTCACTGTCTGAGGGGTCATGAACCACTCATCGCGGTCAATCGGGCTGCCAATCTTGGCCAGCTCGCGGGCTGCACCCCAAGCCGAAACTCGGCGCACGTTGCCAACCAGATCGTCACGACGAATCTCGATCGAGCTGTAGTCCTTCCACTTAACCGGCAAACCAATTTTTGGCGTGAACTTGTCAAGCTTGATCAGAGCCTTGACCTTGGTTTCTTCAGTCATCCATTCGAGGTTTTTAATGCTGTCTCGATAGGCCTCAATCAGATATTTCACCAGCTCGTCCATGCGAGTCTTGGCATCTGCCGGGAAGTATTTTTCGACATAAATCTTGCCGATTGCCTCACCAAGCGAACCTTCAACCAATGACACTGCGCGCTTCCAGCGGGCACGATTCATCGGAGCACCGGTCAGCTTGGTGCCATAGAAATCAAAACGCTCGTTCACAAAGTCGTCGCTCAAATATGGAGCGGTCGATCGAATCACCTGCCAGCTCAACCAAAGCTTGATGGTGTCTAGGTGGTCGTTATTCCAGAGTGATGCCAGACCCTCAAAGAAACTCGGCATGCAGACGTTGAGCTCATCCAAAACCTTGCCATCAAACTTGGCGGCGGCCAACCAAATGTTCCAGTCAAAGCTTGAAGTCATTGAGTTGAGGTGTGAACGCGCGGTGAGGTTATAGGTTTTCTCGGCGTCACGAGTTGCCACGTTATCCCAGTGCAGTTTGGCAAGCTCGGTTTCGAAGCCAAAGATCTTGCGTGCTGCAGCGTCGGCTGCGTCAGCGGCCCATCCGGCAAGAGTCAACATCTGAGCGATATGAGGCACATAGGCATCACGAATCTCGGCGTGCTTTTCTTCTCGGTAGTAGGCCTCGTCTGGCAGGCCGAGACCACCCTGCGCCAGGTTCAAGATGTAACGGTCTGGGTTGCCCTCGTCGTTATCAACCCAAATGCCAAATAGGCCCGAGATGCCTTGGTGCTCATATTCGCCAAGCAACTTGGTTGCGTCATCAATTTGGCGCACCTGCTCGATCAACTTTAGGTCGGCGGCAATCGGGGCGGCACCAAGCTCGTTGGCGCGGGCATCATCCAAGAAAGATGCATAGAGGTCACCGATTTGCTGGCTAACACCCGGCTGCGGATTTGCCGCCGCCTCTTCGAGCACCTCGCGCACTGCTGCCTCGGCGTCGTCGGCCAACATCGCAAATGCACCGTAGATGGCTTTGTCTTCAGGGATGGCAACTTCGTTAAACCACTTGCCGTTAACGTGTCTAAATAGGTCGTCCTGAGGACGAATGTTGCTGTCTAGTTGGTTGGCGTCGATGCCCGGGTTCATGCTCATTCCTACATCCTAGATCTGTCATTGACCGCAACGGCCACCTGTGGCGCTAAATCGCATCGGGTTTAGAATGAAACCGTGGACCTTCAAAAAATCATCCTGTATTACGGCTTCGCGCCGGTTGCCGACCCCGTTGCACTAAAGCTTTGGCAAAAGACCCTGTGCGAGTCGCTTGGTCTCAAGGGTCGCATCATTGTGTCTGAGCACGGCATCAACGGCACCCTCGGCGGCGACATGATGGCCCTGAAGAAATATGTGCGCCAAACCCGCGAATACCCTGGATTCGGCAAGATTGATTTCAAGTGGTCAGATGGCACCGGCAACGACTTTCCGCGACTTTCGGTTAAGAACCGACCAGAGCTGGTTGCCTTCAAAGCGCCGGATGAAGTGAAGGTCGACAAGTCTGGTGTCACCAATGGCGGCAAACACCTAAAGCCTGCCCAGGTTAACAAGTTGGTCGAAGAGCGCGGCGACGAAGTGGTCTTCTTTGATGGCCGCAACGCCTTCGAAGCCAAGATTGGCAAGTTTAAGAACGCCATCGTTCCAGACGTTGAAACTTCACACGACTTTATTGCCGAGCTTGAATCTGGAAAATATGACGACCTCAAAGACAAGCCGATCGTCACATACTGCACCGGCGGAATTCGTTGCGAGATTCTGTCTGCAGTAATGATCAAGCGCGGCTTTAAAGAGGTCTACCAAATTGACGGCGGCATCGTTCGCTATGGCGAGACATTCAAAGACAAGGGTCTTTGGGAGGGTTCGCTCTACATCTTTGACGACCGCATGGTGCAAGATTTCAGCGACGAAGCCAAGGTCATCGGTGAATGTGAAAACTGCAGCGCACCGACCAATTCGTTTCGCAACTGCGCAAGCGTGGGTTGCAAAGACCTAGTTCTGTTGTGTGACGAGTGCTATGCCGACCCGGCCCACTCTGAACACAAGCCAACGCACACCCGCGGCAAGCGTCACGCCGAACAAATTGGCTAACTTTTGATCGCTGGGGTTAACCCCTGAATTGTCCGAGCATTAGTCCGGACTATTGGTTATCTAGTCTCTATGACTAGTTCAAAAATTCTGAAAAATCTCGTAGCGGCTGGCGCAGCCATGCTGCTCGCCATCGGCGGCGGCGCCTTGCCGGCTCAGGCGGCGGTGTTCACCATCACATATACAAACGCTCTAAGCAACTCGGGCACCGCTCCTGCGGCCCAGCAAACCGACTCGAGCGGCACCCTGGCCGTTAATAACGGTTCTGGCCTGTCATCGAACGCCTTTACTTTTTTGGGCTGGAGCACGGTTGACTTCAACGGTTTTATGCCCAACACTTCACCGATGATTTACGGCACCAGCTCAGTGGCAAACTCACCGACGATCACTGCCTCCAGCAACACCACGCTAAAGGCCGTCTGGTCCCAGCCTGTTACCAACATCGCTATGTACACCCCGAATCAAATTCCTATCGGCCTCTCAGGATTCACCTACAGCAACCTTGACTCGGCTTCTCCTCTGGTTTCAGACTTCACGGTCACGGTAGATAGCCAACCGGCAACCATCTCGAGCATCACAAATGGCAAGTTGGTCTTGGCTACTGACCTAACCAGCTCATCTCAAAGTGTGAGAGTTTCTTACAATCCAGCAATCGGCAGGCGCCTAGTAGACAACTACAACTACGTTCTCGGTGGCTACAGCAACATCAACGTCAACACCAGCCAGATTCAGTTTCCACCAACCCTTAGCAACCCAGCCGTCAGCGGCAGCCTTAGCTACTCTGGCGGAAGTTTCAATTTCACCAGCAACTTCAACGGCATGTTCCACTGGGTGGTTAAGCTGGCCAGCGCCACCGCTCCAGCAAGCTCCCAAGACATGGACGCCGCAACCTATGGTGCCGGTGCCGTGGCAAACGGAATGGCACTGGGTTCAAGCCTAATGGTGGGCAGCTTCAACATGATTAGCGTCACCGGTTTGTCAGCATCTACCTCATACAAGATCTGGATTGCCGGAAAGAACTCGCAGTTCAGCACCTACTCAAACGTTCTCGAGTATGCGTTCACTACTCCAGCCGCACCAAGTGCGCCAACATTCACTGGCACCGTGGCGGTCGGTTCATCGGTCACCGCATCGGGCACCGGCAACTGGATGTACTGCTCGAACCCGCACGCGGCTGGTTCATTAGATTTGGAATGTATGCCGATCATGGGCCAAATGGGACCTTTGATGGGCGCTACCGTGACCATCCCACCTCAAAGCATGGGAATGTCGCCGGTCAACTTGGCAGGCAAATACCTGACGATCATTGACTTCAGCACTCAGATGGCTGCTGCCACGCAACTGATTGGCGCTGGCTCGGGCTCTTCAAGCTCTTCGAGCTCTTCGAGCTCTTCGAGCTCAAGTTCATCAAGTTCGAGCTCACAGGGTGGCACCGTCACCGCAACAGCAGCAGCGCCTTCTGTTGCTAATGGTGTGGCAACTCCAACCAACGCAACTTGGAGCGGTGTTAGCAACATGCTCATGCGTTACTGGGTTCTATGCGCAACCGCTCACGCAGCAAGTTCGGGAGGCATGGGCCAAGGAGTTCGTCCTAGCGATTGCTCGCCATTCTCGGCCACTGCGCTTAACAACACACCGGTCGGAGTGAACGGTTGGGTATCAACTAACCCGCTAACTATTGGCTCAACAGTGAATCTCTACAGTTCATGTGCGAGTGCCTCCCCATACGGTTGCACCACCGCAGTGACTTCTACAGTTGGCAAATACCTCTCGTGGTATGAAACTGACGCGGGAACTTGGACCTACAGCGCCACGGCTGCGGTCGACGGCAGCGGCTCAAGTTCGTCAAGCTCAAGCTCAAGCTCAAGCTCGA
>CAIPNT010000144.1 GCA_903866485.1 uncultured Micrococcales bacterium
CCTTTTTCTCAGTAGGCTGACTTCAAGCCAAACAGCAAAGGAATCGCAATGACGCGCACGCCATCACAAATCGACAAAATCGCCGACGCCTGGGTAGATCAGATTGCCGAACTGTCACCGACTTTTGCCACCTACATCGGTCGTCCATCAGGCGACGACAAACTTGACGACCACTCACCAGAGGCCGGCGAGCGCTACATCACCGCCGCGAAGCAGGTTCTGGCACAGTTGCAGCAGGCAACCGTCGAAGACAAGGTAGACGAGGTCACACTAGACGCAATGACCCGCGATTTGACCTTGGCAATCGAAATGCACGACGCCAAGCTTTATCGCCGCGACCTCAACAACATCGCATCGCCAGCGCAGGGCATCCGTGACATCTTTGACCTTTCAAAAACCGACACCGAGCAAGACTGGCGCAATCTCGTTGCCCGCATGAATGCCGTGGCCGGCTCGCTGGATGGCTACATGCGCACCCTTCGCCTTGGCATCGAGGCAAACGACACCCCGGCTCGTCGCCAGGTGTTAACCAACATCGACCAGGCAGAAAAAATCGCCGCTGCAGACGGCTTCTTCATGACCTTTGCTGCCAATGCAAAGCTGGCCGACGGCGAAGTGCCAGAAACTTTGAAGGCCGAAGCCCACAAGGCGGCCGAGGCGGCCACCGCCGGCTATCAAAGGTTTGTTGACTTTTTGAAGAACGAGCTGCTGCCGGCAGCGAACCCAGAAGACGCAATCGGTCGCGAGCGTTATGCGCTGTTTAGCCGCAGTTTCTTAGGCGCCAAGGTTGACCTCGACGAAACCTATGAGTGGGGCATCGAAGAGCTCGCCCGCGTGACCGCGGAACAAGAGGCAGTTGCTCGCGAAATCAAGCCTGGCGCAACCGTGCAAGAGGCAATCGAATTCTTAGATAACGACCCGAGCCGCAAGCTTCACGGCACCAAGGCGCTGCAAGAGTGGATGCAGCAGCTGTCAGACAACGCCATCGCCAAGCTAAGCGGAACCCACTTTGACATCGCCGAACCGCTAAAGAAGCTCGAGTGCATGATTGCGCCGACTCAGTCTGGCGGCATTTATTACACCGGCCCAACCGATGACTTCAGCCGTCCTGGTCGCATGTGGTGGTCGGTGCCGGTTGGCGTCGAAGAGTTCGACACCTGGCGCGAAACCACCACCGTTTATCACGAGGGTGTTCCGGGTCACCACCTGCAGGTGGCTCAGGCGGTTTATAACCGCGCCGAGCTAAACACCTGGCGGCGCTTGGCGTCTTGGACCTCTGGTCACGGTGAGGGTTGGGCGTTGTATGCCGAGCGTTTGATGGCCGATCTTGGCTTCTTAGATGACCCGGGCGACCGCCTTGGCATGCTGGACGGCCAGAGAATGCGCGCCGCCCGCGTCGTTCTAGACCTTGGTGTGCACCTTGGCAAGCCTCGCCTGGATGGCACCGGAAAGTGGGACTTTGACTATGCCCTCGACTTCATGGGCAAAAACGTAAACATGAGCCCCGAGTTTGTGCACTTCGAGGTGCTGCGCTATTTCGGTTGGCCGGGACAGG
This sequence comes from uncultured Micrococcales bacterium, assembly GCA_903866485.1. Lineage (GTDB taxonomy): Bacteria > Actinomycetota > Actinomycetes > Actinomycetales > Microbacteriaceae > Rhodoluna. The sequence continues at coordinate 1,556 of CAIPNT010000144.1, forward strand.
CGCCGAGCTACAAGATTGGTCAGCGCATCTGGGAGCAAACTCGAGACGAATACGCCGCCCGAAAGGGTGCCGCCTTCGACATTAAAGAATTTCACCGCGAAGCTCTCAACCAGGGTGGACTAGGTCTAGACACACTACGTCACGCATTGTTGGGTTAAGCGAATATTTACCGCGTATCCCCCAAAGTGAGGACAGCGTTTTTGCTACCGGCGACCAATCTGCAAGTGATACTTGAGACATAGGTTGGTTGGCATTCATAAAAGGGGATGCGCCGTCAACTTGGGGAGAGTGACAGTCGGGTTCAGACCAGTCTTTGACTCAACGGGGATTGCATCGGGTGGCTCTTAGTAGCCACCCTTTGCATTTAACCGAGCTTGATCCATAGATCGGGCTGAGCCGAACCAGGGGTCACTGCTGCAATTGTGATGCGCCAACTTTCAGATTTCGGTGACCGAATTGTCAGGCGACCCTTAGAAACCATGGCAATGCTTTGTGCTGCCTGATCGAGCAAAGCCTCTCGCTCTGGTTCATCTAAGCAATCGAGGCCACCCTCATCAAGCACTAGCACTTCAACGCCCCGCATGCGCGCCGCCTTGATCGCCGAGCGCATGGTATCGCTGAGCAGTGCTTCACCCCTAATCTCGTCACGCAAGCCGGCTTCTAAGAGCAACGCCTCCCGTTTTTGACTGTCATTTAGTTTGCCGCCGAGGGCAGCAATCAGGGTTAGCGAAGGCAAGGCGTTGCGAAGCGTTCTTTCAATCAACACCGATCTAATTTGGCTAGCGGCTTCAACCGCAGCGGTCTCGGCGGCCGACTTTTCGGCGAATTCGTTCAGCTGTTGAGCTTGATTCACTGCCCTTCCGACGCCAAGCGAGACAGCATGGCCGGTCACCAAGAGCGATAGCACCCCCGGCAATCCGGTGCTTGCCAAAGCCCCAAGTCCGCCCCAGAGATATATCTCGGTAACCAAAATTGCGAAACCAATCCAGGCAACCGAGCGACGCCCGCGAACCGCGATGATGCCAAGGATGGTGCCCACCCCCAACACATACCAGGTTGAATAATCGCCAAGGTGGGATGGGTGCAGCTGGGTGTTAATCGCCAAAGGAATCGCTGCCGAAACTGCTAAATCTAACCAAGCCAATCCGATGGGCATCAGTCGAGACTTTCCCACGACAACAGATGAAAACAGCACAATCAAGTAGGCAACCAGTGCCGCAATCACCACCTCTGGGCGATCGTTCTGCCTAATCCAAAGCACACCAAGCACGGCGTGATAGAGACCAAACAGCAAGCCGAAGAAACTCAAGATCCAAATTGGCACCCTAAGCATCGTTTCCCCATTCCAAGATGATGTTTGTGCCCACACCCGGCTGACTGTCGATGAAGGCACGGCCGCCGACCATTTCAACTCGCTCAATCACCGAGATGCGCAGTCCGAGGCGATTCTTTGGCACTCGCGACATTCTGAAACCGCGCCCGGTGTCTTTGACCACAATCTTGATGCCTCCGCGGTGAGCCTTGAGATGCAGCTCGCGAGTTGCAGAGGCCCCAGCGTGCTGCTGAGAGTTAACTAGAGCCTGCAGCATAGCCTCCGACAGGGCCGTGGCAACCTCTTCGGGAATCCATACGGCATCAACCTCGGTCAGCGAAATCTGAATGTTGCTCTGCTGTGCAATCGCAACCTGTTCAAGTGCGGCAAAAAAACTAGAACCATTGATCTGGTCGCCCTTGCTTGAAGTCACGGATAAGTTCAATGCATTAATCGCCGCCGCGGCAAGCGAGGCGACCGACTTTCGCTCTTGATCAGTGTTTGCCTTTGCCGCTAACGCCAGTGTGGTCAAGACCTTGTCGTGCACCAGTGCGTCGAGGCGAGATTTTTCGCGTGCTCGCGCCTCCGCGCCTGCCTGTTCTGCCGCGGCCACAATCTTGCGTGCAGAAGCGTCATCGACCTTGGACGCTTCATACCGGGTCAAAAAAATCAGCGAACCGAGCAGCGCAGCGAATAAGAAAGTCAGCAGAGTGTCTTGCAAATTTAGCCAAAGACCGGCACCGCCGTAGGCCGGAAAAAATCTCACCGCAAACCAATAGAGGTCGATGGCAACCAAGAAAACCATTGACGACATTGGCCTAAAACTTGCGAATGCCGCAACCGCTGCGAGGCCGACGCCCCACCACGCCCACGGATAGAACTTGTCTCCCATGAGACTTTGCACAGGGTTGCCCAAGAACCAAGTGACAATGACAAAAGCGATTGACATGGCATACCAGCGCTGCCAAAAGAGATTTTTCCCCGAGACGAAGGCACCATAAATCAACCCGAGTTGACAAATGGCAACCGCCGAGAAACCTGGCCAAAACAGCCAAGCAGAAATAATGTCGCTTTGCGAAAGCGCATTGAGCAGCATCTGCAAACCAACTGCAAGACCGCCAATCGAAAAGATGCGAGCCAACAAAAAATTCACTCGGCCAACCGCAAAGCGCTCTTGGCTGCCGTCCGAAATGTAGGTGAGGGGGTTGAACTTAGAGCGATTCGCCATCGATAACACCATCTTCAACTGCCCGCAAATAAAGTTCGGTTTTAGTGCCCGCCGGGCGACCGATGCTCGAGTACTTGGTGCGCACCCGATCAA
>CAIPNT010000145.1 GCA_903866485.1 uncultured Micrococcales bacterium
AACAGAGCAGTTTTGTGCTCAGACGCATTGGCGAACCGGCTCAACTAGACACCGATCTTTTGGCCCAGCTAAAAAACTTAGGGCTAACTCCGGGGGCCAAGATTCAGCTTCAGTATGGCGAAAACACAATTTTGTTGACCGCCGAAGGTGGCAGCGAAGGGCTTTCGTTGCAAAACGAACTAGCCATGCACTTCTTTGTAGAGGGCTAACTAAAGGGCTCTCAGTGCACTCTCAGCCATCCTCGGCTAAACTTAAGCCCTGCTCAACATAAGCCCCGGAGGGTTAGTCTTGGCAACCAAAGCCACAGGTAGACACCGCGCAGACGTTGAAATCAACATCCTCGAGTCATTCGAGTTGCGCAGCCGTCGATCGGTTCTCGAATCGGAGACGGCTCGCCAGTCGCGCCTTGCGCGCAAGCAGGCTAAAAAGTTGGCCAAGCAGCTGGCTGTGCAGCGCCGACAAAGCCAACATTCTGGGGTGTCAAACGCATCCGGGCGCTATTTGGTTCGAGCCGAGCGCAAGGCCAAACTGCGTCAGCACCGCGGGCTAAAAAATGTTGTCACCATGTCGGTTGCTGCGGGGTTGATGGCTACTTTTGCCCTGCCGGCCTACGCTTACGCGCCAGACGTGGCGGCAATGTCGCGCTTTACCACCACCGATGCACAGGTGTTGGCTTCGGCCGCAGACACCCAAAACCTGACTGTGGCAGCGGTGAACACCGTGCTCTATGCTCGCGGAAACTATGAGTCTGCCAGCGCGAGCGAAATCGCCCGCCAAGAGACGCTAAACGCCTACCGCTCCTATACCGGCCCTACCGCTGCTGACTATGTCAACAACCCTCCTTACAGCAAGCTGGATGGGGCAACCATTTTGCAGGTTGCCTCCAAATATGTGGGAACGCCTTATGTGTTCGGTGGCGAAACCCCGGCCGGCTTTGACTGTTCGGGCTTTGTAGCCTTCGTCTTCTCGCAGTTTGGATTGGCCCTGCCGCACTCGGTGCACGGTGAAAATCGCTTGGGCATCTTGATCAAACCAGAAGACGCCCAACCAGGCGACCTCGTGGTCTTCGACGATTTGAGCCACGACGGCATTTATGCCGGCAATGGCAACTTCTATCACGCGCCTCGACCGGGAGACTTTGTCAAGCTGGCCCCGATCTTCACCAGCAACATTCACTTCGTGCGCCTGGCCACCAAGTAGCCTCAAGTTCACCAAATCGTCATAAAACACGCGCGCTAAATATGGTGCGTTTTGAGCTTTTAGTCATAATCTGACACCAGAGCAACAACCTGCAGATTGATTGGAGTGAACAATGCGCCTCAAGTGCCCTTGTCAATATTTTCAATCTGCCCAACAACCAGATAGCTAGTCGCGTCGCCATGTATGGCGGCGCGTTTTTTTATTTAGAGAGGTTTTCGATGCGCACCCTGGTTTTGAATGCGGGCTACGAACCCCTGGCCGTGGTCTCGTTCAAGCGAGCCTTGGTTCTTGTTTTGAATAACAAAGCCACAGTTCTTTCCGGTGCGCCCGAGGCGACAGTGCACTCTGCATTTGATGAATATGAACTGCCATCGGTGATTTTGCTTTCAAGATATGTGCGCATCCCTGGCAGCCGCAACATCCCGGTTTCAAGGCGAGGTGTGCTTCGCCGTGACAATCACAGTTGCGCATATTGCTCAAGGCCGGCCAATACCATCGACCACGTTCAACCGAAATCTAAGGGTGGCCGTGACGTCTGGGAGAATTTGGTTGCCTGCTGCTTTGCTTGCAACAACCGCAAGGGCGACAAGACTCTGGCTGAGCTCGGCTGGCAACTTCGTGTGAAGCCGCAGATGCCAACCGGAACCGTCT
>CAIPNT010000146.1 GCA_903866485.1 uncultured Micrococcales bacterium
ATCAACAAAGAAAGAGAGGAAAACATTCTTTCTAAGTCGACTCCACATGGATTCGGGCTGACGTGGTGCTTTTCTTTTAGGGCTTAGAAACCGCCCAAGATTAGTCATAGTTTAGAAACTAACCGAATTAGTTCTGGTTGTCGCGCTTCTCGGCAATCTTTGCCTTCTTGCCGCGAAGGTCGCGCAAGAAGTAAAGCTTTGCACGGCGAACTGCACCGCGTGAGACGACCTCGATCTTCTCAAGCACTGGTGAGTGCACTGGGAAGGTGCGCTCTACACCAACCTGGAACGAAACCTTGCGAACGGTGAAAGTCTCGCGAACCGACTCGCCTGAGCGGCGAATAACGATGCCCTTGAAAACCTGAACACGGCTGCGGTTACCTTCGATGATGTTTACGTGAACGTTAACGGTGTCACCAACACGGAATGCTGGGATGTCTGAACGAAGGGATGCTGCGTCGACTGAGTCGAGAATGTGCATTTTGAATCCATTTCTGTCACTGCGCGCAGGTCAACAACGGGTAATGTTTCTATCGATTTGTCATCTTCTTGCCTGGCTCCCCTGCGGCAGAGCACTCTCAGGCTGACAACCTTTTTATTCTAGCGCCTGTGATCGGGCTAGGCAATAACCCTAATCTTCGAGAAGGTCTGGTCGAACGCGCTTGGTTCGCTCGATTTGCTGCTCTTTGCGCCATTTGGCGATCAGAGCGTGGTTGCCGCTGAGCAAAACTTCAGGCACCGAAAGATCACGCCAGGTGGCCGGTTTGGTATAACTCGGATACTCGAGCAGGCCATCCGAGTGAGATTCTTCGATCAGGCTCTCAGCATTTCCGATAACACCAGGGATTAGTCGCGCGATTGCCTCGACCATGGCGATGGCGGCCACTTCACCGCCGTTTAAAACATAGTCACCTAGGCTGATTAGTCGAACACGACCGTGTTTGGCTGCATAATCGACAACTCGCTGGTCAATGCCCTCATAACGGCCGCAAGCAAAAACCAGGTGGTCTTCTTTTGCCAGTTCATGGGCGGTTGCCTGCTTGAACTGTTCGCCGGCAGGCGAGGTGAAAATGATGGTGACGTTACCGTCTGCAGGCAAAATCTGATCAAAGGCTTCGCCCCAAGGCTCAGGCTTCATGAGCATTCCCGCTCCGCCACCGTATGGGCTGTCATCCACTGTTCGGTGCTTGTCGTGAGTGAAATTGCGAAGATCGTGCACCTGAAGGTCGATGATCTTGTTTTCTCGAGCCTTGCCGAGCAAAGAGATATCTAGAGCCTTGAAATACTCCGGAAAAATCGAAACCGCATCAATGCGCACGATTAGGCCTCTTCAACCTCTTCAAAGAGACCGCCAGGTGGGGTGATGGTGACCTGACCCTTGGCAACGTCTACAGTTGGCACAAACGCCTTGATGAACGGAAGCAGCACCTCGTCGGTCGCGGTTTTTATGGCAAGGCAGTCTTGAGCCGGAAGGTGATCAACACGAACGACCTCGCCGATCTCGAGCTCGTCACGAATAACCTTGAGGCCAATCAACTGGTGGTCATACCAGGCATCGGGTTCTTCTGGCAGAACCTCAACGTCGGCATTGACCAACAGGATGGCCTTTATCAGAGTTTCAGCAGCAGTGCGGTCTTCAATGTTTTCGAGAAACAGAACCGGCGATTGGTTGTAATAGCGCAGCTCTTTGACGGTTACGGTCTTGCCGAACCATGGAGAGGTGTCTGGAACCTGAAGGTCGAGAACTGCACCGGTCTTGAACCGGATTTCAGGACTATCGGTGTATAACTCAAGTTTGAAAGCCCCCTTTAGGCCGTGAGCTTTTACAAGTCGGCCAACTCGGAGCGTTGTCTTGCTAGAAATCTGTGTCCACCACGTCTACGCGAATCTTCTTGCCGTCGGCAAGTGCGTTTACGAGGGTGCGCAGGGCCTTAGCGGTGCGGCCGTTGCGCCCGATCACGCGTCCCAGATCGTCTGGGTGCACGTGAACCTCAAGCAAGTCTCCTCGCGAGGTTGAGCGTGCAGTCACGGTTGCGTCTTCCGGGTGGTCGACGATTCCTTTGACAAGGTGTTCGAGCGCAGCGGCTAGCACTTACTAAGCCTCTTCTGCAGGAGCGGCAGCTTCAGCTGCCTCTTCGACAACTGCTGCCTCTTCAGCAGCTGGAGCCTCTACGGCCTCGTCTGCTGCGTCTGCAACGGCGTCTTCGATGACAGCTACGGCCTCATCAGCTGCATCCGCAGCCTCAGCGATAACGTCTTCTGCGGTTGGGGTCTCTTCTGCCTTAGGGGCAGCCTTGATCTCAGCCTTTGGAACTAGAACGGTCTTCTTTGCGGCGTCTGCAACGAACTCAGCCTTGGCCTCTTTAACCTGAACGGTGTTCTTGGCAGACTTGTCACCCTTTGACTTCTGAAGGTCACCGGTGAGCTTTAGCAAAACAGCAACCTGCTCGGTTGGCTGTGCGCCAACGCCTAGCCAGTACTGAGCTCGCTCAGAGTTGATCTCGATGATTGAAGGGTTCTCGGTTGGCACGTAGCGACCGATTTCTTCGATTGCGCGGCCGTCACGAGCGGTGCGTGAGTCGGCTACGACGATGCGGTAGTGCGGTGCACGGATCTTGCCCATGCGCTTGAGGCGAATTTTTACAGCCACGATTGCTCCTGTTTTTCGTAATGGTGCGAACGTTCAACCGTGAGCGTGGGGGCACACTCGGTGAAAAAGCTCTAGGGGTTGCCGTTGGTGTTTGGTTAGAGGGTCAAACACTAGGCAACCGCTCTATTCTGCCAGAAATACCTCGGATGCGCTACTCAAAACCACACGAAAGGCGGTTTTATTTGCCGAGGCCGAATGCCGAACCAGAGCCGGCGTCAGCATCACCAGATGCAGACCCTAGGCCTAGGCGAGCGGCTTCTTCGGCGGCTCGCTTGGCCGGGTTGCCAGACTTTGAGCCCTTCTTGCCTTTGTCTTTGCTCTTGCCCTTGCCGCCGCCAATGCCCCCCATACCCGAAAGGTTTGGCATACCTGGCATCTGTGGAACACCGCCGCGGGCAACGGTTTTCATCATCTTCGCGGCTTGCTCAAAACGGTTGACCAGTGAGTTGACATCGGTAACTGTCATTCCAGAACCCTTGGCAATTCGCGCGCGGCGAGAGCCGTTCAAAATCTTTGGCTGACGGCGTTCGGCCGGGGTCATCGATCGAATTATCGCCTCGGTTCGGTCAATCTCTTTTTCGTCAAAGTTGTCTAGCTGCTTGCGCATCTGACCGGCGCCCGGCATCATCGCAAGCATGCTCTTGAGTGAACCCATCTTGCGCAACTGCTGCATTTGATCTAAGAAGTCTTCGAGTGTGAAGGTATCTTTGGCAAGCTTTTCTGCCATTTCGCGGGCCTCGGCCTCGTCGAAATTGCGCTGCGTCTGCTCGATAAGGGTAAGGATGTCACCCATGTCGAGAATTCGGCTAGCCATGCGATCTGGATAAAACGGCTCAAAGGCATCCATGCCCTCGCCATTCGAGGCAAACACAATCGGTTTGCCAGTTACCGAAGCAACCGACAGGGCTGCACCACCACGTGCATCGCCATCCAGCTTGGTAAGCACAGATCCGGTGATTCCAACGCCCTCATCGAAGGCCTTTGCCACGTTTACGGCATCCTGACCAACCATCGAGTCGATGACGAATAGCACTTCATCTGGGTTGACCGCGTCACGGATGTCTTTGGCCTGTTGCATCAACTCTTCGTCAATGCCCAGGCGGCCGGCGGTGTCAACGATGACGACGCTGAACATCTTTTGCTCTGCGTGCTTGATGGAGTCTTTAGCAACCTTTACCGGGTTGCCGACACCGTTGCCAGGTTCTGGAGCAAACACCGCCACGCCGACGCGCTCACCAACCACCTGAAGCTGGTTCACCGCGTTTGGGCGTTGAAGGTCGGCGGCCACCAAAATTGGAGTCTGCCCCTGATCTTTCAGCCACTTTGCCAGCTTGCCGGCCAGAGTGGTCTTTCCAGAACCCTGCAAACCGGCCAACATGATGACCGTCGGCGGCTTCTTGGCAAAGTTGAGCTTGTGCTGCGCACCACCGAGGATGGTGACCAACTCTTCGTTGACGATTTGAACAACCTGCTGGGCCGGGTTTAATGCCTTGGATACCTCGTCACCGAGGGCGCGCTCTCGCACGGCCGACACAAAATCCTTCACCACGTCAAGCGCCACGTCGGCTTCCAACAAGGCGCGGCGAATTTCGCGGAGCGTTGCATCAATGTCGGATGGGCTCAGCTTGCCCTTGCTTCGAAGATTCTTAAACGTTTCGACTAAGCGGTCTGAAAGATTGCCAAACACTGTGATTGCTCCTAACTCACAAGTCCGCGCGCGAACTCGGTTGCGTCAAAGAACGCAAAATCATTGATGCCTTCACCAACGCCGACCAACTTCACCGGAATGCCAAGGTGTCGCTGAATCGAATAAACGATTCCGCCCTTGGCGGTGCCGTCCAGTTTGGTCAGCACAACGCCGGTTACTTTAGCAATCTCGGCGAAGGCCTTGGCCTGAGCCAAACCATTTTGGCCAGTTGTGGCATCTAATACCAACAAAACTTCGCTGATTTGAGCCTGCTTTTCGATCACTCGGCGAATCTTTTCTAGTTCGCCCATCAGGTCTACTTTGTTTTGCAACCTGCCGGCAGTGTCGATTATGACGATGTCCGCGTCCGCCTTAATCGCCGCCTCGACCGCTTCAAAAGCCACGGATGCCGGGTCTTGCCCTTCAACCTTTGGGCGGATGAGAGTAGCCGAAGCTCTAGTTGCCCAGGTGGCAACCTGTTCAACAGCGGCAGCTCTGAAGGTATCGGCAGCGCCAATAAAGACACTCCACTCACCCTCGTTAAGCCAATTCGCCAACTTGCCGATGGTTGTGGTCTTGCCAACGCCATTTACACCGACCACTAAGAATACGTATGGCAACTTGCCATCGCTGAGATTTAAGGCCTTATCCTCGCGCTCGAGGTTTTCGGCTATCACCGCGGCCAAAATGCCTTTGAGCTCTTGCTCGTCGGTGGCGCCGGCTTTTTTGGCACGCGACTTCACCTCTTCGACGATTGCGGTTGACGCATCAAGGCCGAAGTCGGCCTGGATCAAAATATCCTCTAGCTCGTCAAGATTGTCTGGGTTGAACTTCACTCGACTGAAAAGCGAGCGAATGCCCTTTTTGGCGCTGCGCTTAGGCAATTCAACGGCGACCAATTGCTCGACAGCTGCAGGTTCTTTTGCCTGTGCAGGAGCTGGTTCTGGAGCTGGTTTTGGAGTCGCATCCTGGGCTATTTGCGTTTGACCTGAAAGTGATGGACCAGCGACAAAGTCGACTTCAGGCGTCTCGACTGCCTCAAAAACCTCAGCGGCGACTTCGGCCTCGATCTCAGCCTCGGGTTCAACTTCAGCCCCGCGCTTTTTCTTCCAAAACAAGAATCCGGCCACGGTTAGGCCTTCTCTAGCAAGCGTTGACCTACAACTGCAGAAACGCCATCCTGGCGCATCGAAACACCGTAAAGGGCATCGGCGATTTCCATCGTGCGCTTTTGGTGAGTGATGATGATCAGCTGCGAGTTTGAACGCAGGTCTTCAAAAATCTTGAGCAAGCGGCCAAGGTTTGCGTCATCAAGGGCCGCCTCAACCTCATCCATGACCTAGAACGGTGAAGGGCGCGCCTTGAAAATGGCAACCATGAGGGCAACTGCTGCAAGTGAACGCTCACCTCCAGAAAGCAACGAGAGCCTTTCGATGCGCTTACCGGCAGGCTTCACAGTGACCTCGAGCCCGGTAGTCAACATGTCTTCTGGGTTGGTTAGATAAATCGAACCGGTTCCACCTGGAAACAGGGTTGGGAAGACAGTTTCGAACGCCTTGCGGGTATCTTCGAAGGCCTCAGCAAAAATGACCTGCATCTTCTGGTCAAGTTCTTCGATGATCTGCAACAGGTCTTTTCGGGTCTGAGTCAAATCGGCAAGCTGCTCGGTCAAAAACTTGTGACGCTGCTCTAGCGCGGCAAATTCTTCAAGCGCCAATGGGTTTACCTTGCCTAGGCGCTCAAACAGGCGCTCACCCTCGCGCA
>CAIPNT010000147.1 GCA_903866485.1 uncultured Micrococcales bacterium
GAACAAGTGCTCCCAAAGCATTGGACCACCGTTGGCTGGGTCGAAGATGTGCGCACCGAAACGTCGGTCTGCGCCAAGGGCAAACAGCGCCGCGGCGAGAGGAGGGAAACACATGATTACCAAGATTGAGGTAACCAAGGTATTCCAGGTGAAGATTGGCAAACGCCACATGGTCATACCAGGGGCACGCATGGTCAAAACGGTAGTGATGAAGTTGACGCCACCCATGATGGTACCGAAACCGCTCAGGGCTAGACCGAAGACCCATAGGTCACCGCCCAGGCCTGGTGAGAATGTGGTGTTTGAAAGAGGAGCATAGGCGAACCAACCGAAGCTTGCTGCACCCTGTGGAGTGAAGAAACCGGCAACTGCCACGAATGAACCGAAGAAGTAGAACCAGTAAGCAATCGCGTTCAAACGTGGGAAGGCTACGTCTGGTGCGCCGATCTGAACTGGCATCAGGATGTTAGCGAATGCGGCGAACAACGGAGTCGCAAACATAAGCAACATGATGGTGCCGTGCATGGTGAACAACTGGTTGTACTGCTCTTTGGTGGCAACGATGGTTAGCCCAGGAGCCGAAAGCTGTGCGCGGATGACCAAAGCCATCACACCACCAACCAAGAAATAAAGGAATGAGGTAATCAGGTCTAGGTAACCGATCTTTTTGTGGTCGGTGGTAGTAATCCAGTCGACCAGGATTTGACCCTTGGTCTTCTTGGCAGTGCCTACGTTTGACTTAGTTGCAGTAGCCATTTTTCGTTAGCCTCGGATTTCTGGGTTGTCGCCTGGAAGGTTCGCGTTGCGAGAGTATGACGTTGACAGCTGACCAACGTTGCCGGCGGCAGCAAGCTGGGCCATGTGAGCGTTGTAGTCGGCCTGGCTAACCACCTTGACGTTGAACAACATCATCGAGTGGAACTCGCCACAAAGTTCGGCACACTTGCCCTTGTAAGTGCCGATCTTTTCAGGTGTGAAGTAAATGTGGTTCCAGCGACCAGGGAAAACGTCCTTCTTGTAGAGGAAGTCGATGACCCAGAATGAGTGGATTACGTCGCGAGAGGTTAGGTCTAGCTCAACGGTCTTGTTGACTGGCAACCAAAGCACCGGAAGCGAAGCCTCGCTGCCCTTCTGGCCTTCAAACTGCGACTGGATGCCCGAGTCGTAAACGTTTGCGTTGGTGTAGTTGAAGTCCCAGCTCCACTGCTTGCCAACTACCTGCACGGTTACGTCAGGGTTTACGGTTGGCTGCTCGATGGCCTGGATGTCTTTAGCTGTGAACGCAAAGAAACCAATCACAAGAATCAGCGGAACGATCGTGAACAGGGTCTCGATTGGGTTGTTATAGCGAAGTTGAGCCGGAATTCCGGTCTCCCCCTTGCGGCGACGGTAAACCACAATCGCCCAGGCCATTAGGCCCCAAGAGATAACACCAACTGCCCACAAAACGATCCAGCTGGTAGTCCAGAGACCGGTGATCATATCGGTGTGGTTAGTAATGCCAGGAGTACCCGGCAAGAAGCCACGTTGCTCTTCTGTGCTACATCCGGTTAGGAGTAGTGACAGAGAAGCAATTGCAGGCACTGCGGCCCACTTCAATCCACGCTTAGAAAGCACAATCGACCCTTCGAATATCGAATCGTTACCTGTTTAGTCTACGCCTCGAGCAACGCCAAGTTGCCCAAAAACGCGCCATTTTTGGGCAAATCCGGTTAAAAAAAGTTCGACCCGCTAGTTGGCGGGTCGAACCTGAGACTTTGTGGTTTAGCTGAAAGAGTCACCGCAGGCGCAAGAGCCGGCTGCGTTTGGGTTGTCGATGGTGAAACCCTGCTTCTGGATGGTGTCTTCAAAGTCGATTGACGCACCATCTAGGTAAGGGACACTCATCTTGTCGACCACTACCTCGACGCCAGAGAAGTCTTTGACCACGTCGCTGTCTTCAAGCTGCTCGTCGAAATAGAGCTGATAGATCAAGCCCGAGCAGCCACCAGGCTGAACGGCAACGCGAAGGCGAAGGTCGTCACGACCCTCGGCCGAAATTAGAGCGCGAACCTTGTTTTGCGCTTGTTCGGTGAGTTCAACACCGTGAGTCATAGTGTCAGTCATTTTTGCTCCATTCGCTGGCTTGATAGCCATATAAGTCTAAAACAGGTTAGATCGAGATTGCATTCCCGCCGAGCAGCATCAAAGCCTCGGCCAGCATGGTCTTTTTGAGCGACTCGAGATGCACTGACTCGTTTGGGCTGTGGGCCCTTGAGTCTGGGTCTTCGACACCGGTGACTAAGATCTGGGCATCGGGAAACACCTCGGTTAGGTCGGCAATGAACGGAATTGAACCACCGACACCAATGTCAACCGCGGTTTCTTGCCACGCGGTCTTCAGTGCGGTGCGAGCAAGCTCAGCAGCCCAGCCACTGTCATCCACGTTGAATGGTTTGCCCAACTCGATCTCACCAAAACTGAGCTTGGCGCCAAATGGAACGTGCTGCTCGAAGTGGCTGCGCAGGGCTGCCAGCGCATCCTCGGGCTTCTGACCAGGTGCAATGCGCATCGAGATCTTTGACTTCACCGTTGGCAACATGGTGTTTGACGACAGTGCGACGCTCATGGCGTCAATGCCGATCACCGTGATCGACGGCTGGTTCCAAATGCGATCAAGGATGGTGCCGTTGCCGATTTGCTGCACCCCATCAAGCAAACCCGAATCGCGCCGAAGGTCGGCGTCGCTATAGTCAAGCGGCGCGGCCTTTCCACGGTGCAAACCGGCGACGGCAACGCTGCCCGCTTCATCGTGCAGGGTGGCCAGCAAGCGGATCGTCGCAGTCATGGCGTCTGGCACCGCTCCCCCATACATGCCAGAGTGCAAAGCGTGGTCGAGGGTTTGCACCTCGATCACCTGCGAAACCAGGCCGCGCAAGGTAGCCGTGAGTGCCGGAACCGTCTCAGACCAGTTGCCCGAGTCGGCTACCACGATGCAGTCGGCCTTGAGAATGTCTTGGTTTTGCTCGAGAAAAGGCCTAAAGGTTGGCGAACCAGCCTCTTCTTCACCCTCGATAAACACGCTGATGCCGACCTCGAAGTCTTTGCCGAGCACCTCGACCAGGGTGCGAATGGCGCTCAGGTGTGAAACGATGCCGGCCTTATCGTCTGCCGCACCGCGGCCATACATGCGACCGTCTTTGATGGTCGGCTCGAATGGCGAGGTCTGCCAAACGCCTTCATCTCCCGGTGGCTGCACGTCGTGGTGGGCATAGAGCAAAATCTGAGGCCTGCCGTTGCGGGCAGCTCGACGAGCAACAATTGCTGGTGAGCCAGGTTTGCCATCGATTGCCGCCCTGCGCACCTCGACAAGCTCAAAAACTCCCGTTTCGCGCAACAGTTCAGCGATGGTTTCGGCGCTCAGCTCGAGATTGTTGGCATCAAAGGCCTCCCAGGCGATTCCAGGGATGCGCACCAAGCGAGCCAACTCATCTGTGGCGGCTTCAAAATTGTCGCTCACAAACTGGGTGGCAAGCGAAACGTGGTTTGGGTCAAGCGAAATCTTCGAAGGCGTCATGAGAGTAATCTATAAGTCCAATCTCTACTGAGGAACAATATGAGCGAAAACACTCCGTCAAACGGCAAGGGTCGCCCGACTCCTGCTCGCAAACAGCAAGAAGCGGCGCGTCGCAAGCCAGTGGTTGGCGACAAGTCTCCAGACGCCGTCAAGGCTGCTCGTGCACAGGCTGCCGCAGAACGTCGCAAAGCTCGAGAGGGAATGATGCGAGGCGAAGAGCGCTATCTGACCGCTCGCGACAAGGGCCCGCAGCGCCGTCTGGCACGCGATGTGGTTGACTCACGCTTCACTGCCGGACAGCTAGTGATGCCTGCCCTATTTGTCATGATTATCTTGACATACAGCGGCAACCAGGCCATCGAAGTGGTCACCCTGCTAGTGATGTGGCTGCTATTTTTTGTGATTGCGGTAGACGCGTTCTTCATTGGCCGTCGCGTTCAGCGCGTGGTCGAGGCCAAGTATGGCGCTGGCAAGCTTGAAAAGGGCGTTCGCTGGTATGCGGCCATGCGTTCGATTCAGATGCGTCCGATGCGCTTGCCAAAGCCTCAGGTGAAACGCGGCGAACAGGTCGGCTAGATTATCGGGTCAGCTCGCGATTGATCGCTCTGGCCCACAACGGACCGAAGAAAATAAAGCCACTGTAACCCTGAACCAAGGTTGCTCCGGCCGCCAACCGTTCTGCAGCCTCGGATCCGGTTTCGATGCCGCCAACCGAGATGATTGCCGCCTTGCCATCGAGTCGCGAGTGCAATAGCGCCAAAACCTCTTTAGAGCGTTGCTTTAGCGGCGCACCCGAGAGCCCTCCGGCGCCGATCGCGGTGACCTTGTCTGGGTCGGCGAGCAGATTTTCGCGCGAAATGGTGGTGTTAGTGGCTATCACGCCTGCGAGCCCAAGTTCTAGCGCCAAATCGGCAACTGCTAGAACATCTTCATCGGCGAGGTCAGGGGCAATTTTTACCAGGATTGGCTTGCCAGCCGACTCGCCCTGAACCGCTACAAGAATTGGTCGAAGTGACTCGACCGACTGCAGTGAACGCAGACCCGGAGTGTTTGGTGATGACACATTAACGGCGATATAGTCGGCCAGTGGTGCCAGCAGGCGCGCGCTTGTTCGATAGTCATCGACTGCGCTTTCGACCTCGACAACTCGAGACTTGCCGATATTTACTCCGATTACCGGCAGTTTGCTGCCGTGACGCTCGCGTAGTTTGGCAAGCCGCGCGGCAACCACCTCGGCGCCCTGGTTGTTGAAGCCCATCCGGTTAATCAGTGCGCGATCAGAAACCAGACGAAAAAGTCGAGGCTTGTCATTTCCAGACTGGGCTATCGCGGTGACGGTGCCCACTTCGACGTGAGAAAAGCCAATGTCGCCGAGGGCCTTGATGGCGACGGCATTTTTGTCAAAACCGGCCGCGACACCAAACGGAGCGTCGAAGTGCAAACCGAAGGCCTGCACCGCTCCCCTGCCAGTTGGCTTCAAGCGGGCAAATTTGGTGACACCGAGGGCGCCGGCGACTCGAATCGCGGTCATGCCGATGTGGTGCGCCAATTCGGCATCCATGCGGGCGAAGAAAACCCTAAAAATAAAGCGATAAAGCATGAAGACTAGTTTTCCTCTGCGTTTTGCGGCTGCTCGGTCTGGCCACGGTTTTCTTTCAAAACATTGATGGCGGCCTCGAAGTCTTCGAGGGTTTCCCAACCCTGATAAACTCTGGCAAAGCGCATGAACGCCACCTCGTCTAGCTGTCGCAAAGGTTCGAGAGTTGCCAAACCAACCTCAAAGGCGTCAATTTGAGCAACACCGCTGGCTCGGATGGTTTCTTCAACATTTTGCGCGAGAAGGGCTAGATCGGCATCAGAAACCGGGCGGCCCTGACACGCCTTGCGAACACCGCCGACGATTTTGTCACGACGAAATGGCTCGGTAACGCCGCTGCGCTTGACCACCAAAAGACTGGCGGTTTCGGTTGTGCTAAAGCGCATGTTGCACTCTGGGCACTGGCGTCGACGGCGAATTGAGGCACCATCATCCGAGGTTCTCGAATCGGTTACGCGTGAATCTGGATAACGGCAAAATGGACAGTGCATGCGGCCGCTCCTCCCTGAGTTTTAGACAGAACTAACCTTAGTTGAACCTTGCGGTAACGGCCTCGCCGTGTGCCGGAAGCCCCTCTGAATCAGCGAAATTGGCCACCAGATTGGCAATTGCCTCGAGGCCGTCGCGGTCATAGTCGATGATTTGCTGGGCGCGCAAAAAGCTGAGCACGCCTAACCCGGCACCAAACTTGGCCTGCTGCCCGGTAGGCAAAACGTGGTTCGAACCCGCCATGTAGTCGCCAAGGCTGACCGGCGAGTATTCACCCAAGAACACTGCACCGGCATTGGTGATGCGCTGCACCACCGCATAGTTGTCTGCGGTGTGAATTTCGAGGTGTTCGGTGGCGTAATGGTTGGCAAAGGCGATTGCGGCATCCAGGTCATCAACCAAGACAACGGCAGACTGTTGGCCCTCTAAAGCGGTTTTGACTCGGTCAGCATGTTGGGTGGCAGCCGCGATGGCACCCAGCTGACCGACCAACGCCTCGGCCAAATCCGCCGAGGTTGTTACCAAAACTGATGCGGCGGCCTCATCGTGTTCAGCCTGGCTAACCAAGTCGTAGGCAATGAGACGGGCGTCGGCCGTTTCATCGGCGAGAACCAAAATTTCGGTTGTGCCGGCCTCCGAATCGATGCCGATTTGACCGCGAAGAGCGCGCTTGGCTGCCGCGACATAGATGTTGCCCGGGCCGGTCACGAGGTTTACCGGTTCAAACTCGATCTCTGGCAGTCCATACGCAAAGCTGGCAACCGCCGCCGGGCCGCCGACGCACAACACCTCGGTGACGCCAAGCAAGGCCGCGGTGGCCAAGACCACCGGGTGCGGTCGCCCATTGAAATCTTTTTGAGCCGGGGTTGCCACAACCAGGCGCTGCACACCGGCAACCTGCGCCGGAACAACATTCATGACCACACTTGATGGATAAACCGCCTTGCCACCTGGCACATAAAGGCCCACCGAGTCGACCGGCTGATAGCGCTGGTGAACCTTGGCGCCGTCTGCGAGTGTGACGGTGGTTGGCTGCGGCATGGTCGCCTGAGAAACCTTGCGTACGCGTCGAATAGCCTCTTCGATTGACTTGCGAAGTTTTGGCTCGAGTGCCTCAAGCGCCCCATCAAGCTCTGATTGAGCCACTCGAATCGGGCGTGGGTCAACCAAGTCGCGCGCCAGGGCAACCTCAACCACGGCGGCTACGCCACGGTGCTTGATGTCTTGCAACAGAGGCGTGATTTGTTCGATTGCGGCCGTGATGTCGACCGCTGCCCGAGGAACATCAGAGTTAACCTGGGCCGAACTCAAGGCCTTGCCGCGCAGGTCAACGAGGCGCAAATTGATGTTCTGTGGCTCGGTCAAAGGTCCTCCAAATGGCTTTCGATAATTCTAGGCGCAGAAACGGGATGGATGACCCGTTAGTTATTGTTGATGCAGATGACACAGAGGCAGGCAATGACAGATTTAGAAGTTCAAAAAGACCCGGTTGAGGCACTCCGCTCGAGTTTTAGGCGACACGCATCCGGTGTTTCAATCATCACCCTGCTAAATGACCAGTCACAACCAATCGGTTTCACGGCAACTTCGATGACCTCGCTGGGCACTAATCCCCCACTGGCTACCTTCAATGTGTCGCGCGGTTCTTCTACTTTCGCCAGCATCGAACGCGGCAAATACGTGGCCATTCACACCC
>CAIPNT010000148.1 GCA_903866485.1 uncultured Micrococcales bacterium
CCGCTGACCGAAGCCGAAATTGCTCAAATCCGTGGCCTCGGAGACTTTCTAGATCTCAAAGAGGTCACCGATGTCTATCTTCCACTCAGCCGCCTGCTCAACCTCTATATATCTGAGACCCAAGACCTTCACCGGGTGACCAGCGACTTTCTTGGCGAGCGCTCAAAGCGCGTGCCATTCATCATCGGAGTTGCCGGTTCGGTTGCCGTTGGCAAGTCAACAGTTTCGCGCTTGCTGAAAGAATTGCTGTCGCGTTGGGAGGGCACCCCTCGGGTTGAGTTGGTCACCACCGACGGGTTCCTGTTCAACAACGCCGAACTAGAGCGTCGTGGCCTGATGGCCCGCAAGGGTTTTCCTGAGTCTTATGACCGCCTGTCCCTGCTCAAGTTTGTTGCCGATGTGAAGTCGGGTGCAGCGGAGGTTTCGGCCCCGGTTTATTCACACCTCAGCTATGACATCGTGCCGGGCGAGCAGGCCGTGGTGCATGCCCCGGATGTGTTGATTGTCGAGGGCCTAAACGTGCTTCAGCCGCCGGGGGCCGGTCAAGAACTGGCGCTGAGCGACTTCTTTGACTTCAAAATCTATGTCGACGCCGACACCCTTAACGTCACCGAGTGGTTCTTGAACCGCTTTCGCAAGCTGCGCAACTCGGCTTTCACCAACCCGGCCTCATATTTTCACCGCTATGCCCAGATGGATGAGGACAAGGCACTAGCCAGAGCCCAAGAAATTTGGGCCACGATTAACCTGCCCAACCTGACCGAAAACATTGAGCCAACCCGCTCGAGAGCAACTTTGGTGCTCAAGAAAGGTGCCGATCACGCGGTCGAGAGCGTTTTGCTGCGCAAGCTTTAGGGCCCATGGACCGCCATTCGACTCGAGACCAAGTCGCATCCGTTGCCAAATCGTTATCTTTGGGTTCGTTTTTCACAGCATTTTCCCAGTCGACTTAGCCTGAGCCATTCGTATGGGTGTCGCCTGGTGCAATAAGTTCACAGGCACCAACGATGCAAACGATGACTTTCGAAGTACATCTATTGAAAGGCTACAAATGAACACTCTTTCCCAAACTCTCACCAACGGGCAATTTTCGCTCGTCTACAACGTGCTGTCGCTGGGTCTAGCATCGATGCTATTCACCACGATCTTCTTGTTTGTAAGCCGCGAACGCGTGCTTCCTCGCTACCGCATGGCAGTGGTTGTTTCGGCTACCGTAACCGGCATTGCCACCTATCACTACTTCAGAATGTTTGACAACTTCAACCATGCATTCGCCGGCCTTACCGCCAACAACCCGGACGCCTACAACGTGGGTTACCGCTATGTTGACTGGTTGCTAACCGTGCCACTGCTATTGGTTGAATTGGTTGCCGTTTTGGCACTGGCGCGCTCAGCTCAGTCTTCGATTCTTCGTCGCCTGGTTCCTGCCGCAGCCGCCATGATCGTGCTTGGCTACCCTGGCGACGCAAAGCTAGACATCTGGGGCATTTCGGCCGGTGTCTGGGGCCTTCTGTCAACCATCCCGTTCCTATACATCCTGTATGTGTTGTTCATCGAGCTCAGCAAGAGCCTCGACAAGCAGTCTGAAGCAGTGGTCAAGAAGGTCAAGTTGCTTCGCATCTTGCTCATCGCAACCTGGGGCGTTTACCCGATCACCTTCATCTTGGCGATGGGCACCAACACCTTCAGTGCAGACCACTTCGTGGCTCGCGAGGTTGGCTACAGCATCGCCGACATCTTGGCTAAGTGTCTATTCGGTCTGATCATCTTCTCGATCGCACGAGTCAAGTCGGCCGAAGAGTCAGCTGAATTCGCAAAGTCAGAGTTCAAAGACTAATCAGCTCAAACAAAAGCGGGGCCTCCGAGAGGTGGCCCCGCTTTTGCGTTTCTAAGACTTGAACGAACTAGACCCGAACTACGGGTGCCGCAATAGTCATGATTGACTTCGCATCGGCCATGTCGAAACGAGCGTCATAGATCTCAAGATGCAAGCCGGCAACTTGCTCAAAGCCCTCGATTGAATTTAGCTCGGCATAGAAGCCGCGCACCGAATTTACTAGACCATCCATGCTGCCGACGTGTTCAACATAGGCAAACAGACCTGCCGGAATTTCAAGAACCTCGAGGCCCTTCAGGTCGGCGGGAACGACGTCAACTTCATAGCCGATGAATTGGTTCATCAAGTCGGGTTCGGTCGAGGCAGCAGTGCGAGTCGCCCCCACCATGGTTGTGCGCTCTGGCAAGCCAAGCGGCTCGCGCAGCGAGTTCATTTCGCCCCACACCGGACCGAGCACCTCTTGGCCGTTGAACTTGGGCGACATAGCGCCATAAAAATCGGCGCTCTTGCCGATAAGGGTTCGTGCCAGAAACTCGGCGACTTTGATTGTAGGCATGGCAATACTCTATCGAGCACCTCGGTTGCCGACCTATTTGAGTGCGAGGCGCTGCTCTACTACTCGAGCGATGCGCTCTGCCCAACTCTTTGCGGTGCCCTCGTCGGCAGCCTCAACCATCACGCGAACCAGTGGCTCTGTGCCTGATGCGCGCAACAACACACGTCCGGTGCCGCGAAGTTCAGCTTCGCACTCGCGAACCACGGCCTGAACTTCTTCGTCACTGTCGGTGCGGGTCTTATCAACACCCTTGACGTTGATCAAAACCTGAGGATAAACCGTCATCACCGAAGCCAGCTCGGCCAACGTCTTGCCTTTGCGATTTACCTCAGCCGCAATCTTCAAACCGGTCAAGATGCCGTCGCCTGTGGTCGCATACTGGCTAAAAATCACGTGACCCGACTGCTCGCCACCAAGCGTGTAGCCGTTGGCGCGAATCTCCTCGAGCACGTAGCGGTCGCCCACCTTGGTCTCGAGCATCTCGATGCCGTGCTCACGCATCGCAATCTTTAGCCCCAAGTTTGACATTACGGTTGCCACCAGGGTGTTGCGGGCCAATTGGCCGCGCTCCTTCATAGAAAGAGCAAGAATGGCCATGATCTGATCGCCGTCGACCACTGCGCCGGATGCGTCAACCGCAAGGCAGCGATCGGCGTCACCGTCGTGCGCTACGCCCAGGTCGGCACCGTGCTCGAGCACAGCCGCCTGAAGCGCGCTGAGGTGAGTTGAACCATAGCCATCATTGATATTGAGACCGTCTGGGTCGGCGCCGATAACGATTACTTCGGCACCGGCATCCTTAAAGACCTCAGGAGACACTCCGGCAGCCGCTCCGTGGGCACAGTCGACAACAACCTTTAGGCCGTCGAGGCGGTTAGGCAGGGCACCCAGCAGGTGAACTATGTATCGATCTTCGGCATCGGCAAACCGGGTGATGTGGCCTACACCGGCGCCAACCGGGGCCAACTTCGGCGCCTGCATGGCAGCTTCGATGGCATCCTCGATGGCGTCATCGAGTTTGTGGCCTCCGCGGGCAAAGAACTTGATGCCGTTGTCTGGAGCAGCGTTGTGCGAAGCCGAGATCATGACACCAAAGTCGGCGTCTAGGTCGGCGGTTAGAAACGCGGTGGCCGGAGTCGGCAAGACACCGGCATCAAAAACGTCAACCCCCGAACTCGAGAGTCCCGCTGCAACTGCTGCTGCAATGAACTCCCCAGAGATTCGGGGGTCGCGGCCGATAACGGCTTTTGGTTTGATTCCTCGTGAACGTGCATCTTCACCCATGACGATGGCAGCGGCCTGAGCCAGCTGGATCGACATTTCAAGAGTGAGGTCACGGTTGGCCAGACCTCTAACACCATCGGTGCCAAATAGACGAGCCATTGCCGTGAACTGCGCGTTCTTGAGCGAAGCGGTTTAGCGCTTCGAGAACTGAGATGCCTTACGAGCCTTCTTAAGACCGGCCTTCTTGCGCTCGATAACACGAGGGTCGCGCTTTAGGAAGCCTGCCTTCTTTAGTGAAGGACGGTTGTTGTCGCGGTCGATCTCGTTAAGAGCA
>CAIPNT010000149.1 GCA_903866485.1 uncultured Micrococcales bacterium
GCAGATCACATTCTTGATGTCCTAGGTCAAGAGATATGATTGACGAATGAGCGAGCTAAGACTTTTTACTTCAGAATCAGTTACCGAGGGTCATCCAGACAAGATCTGTGACCAGATTTCAGACTCGATTCTTGACGCCATGCTCGAACAAGACCCAAACTCGCGCGTCGCTGTTGAGACCATGGTCACCACCGGTTTGGTTCACGTTGCCGGCGAGGTGACCACCGAGGGCTACGTCGAGATTCCTCGCATAGTGCGCGAAACCGTGCAAAAGATTGGCTACACCTCTTCGGACATTGGTTTTGACGGCGCTAGCTGTGGTGTTTCAATCTCGATAGGTCAGCAATCACCCGATATCGCTCAGGGTGTTGACACCGGTTTCGAAACCCGCGAGGGCGGCTCAGCCGACCGCTTTGACTCTCAGGGGGCAGGCGACCAGGGCATCATGTTTGGTTTTGCAACCAATGAGACAAAAACTCTGATGCCAACAGCCATTCATATTTCTCATCGACTATCTGAGCGACTTGCGTCGGTTCGAAAGAGCGGTGAGGTCGATTTCTTACGTCCAGACGGCAAGACCCAGGTAACCGTTGGTTACGAGGGAACCATTCCGAAGACAATCGAAGCGGTTGTTCTCTCTACTCAGCACAACCCTGGTGTTTCACACGCCGACATTGTTGAGGCGATGCGCGAATCGGTGATTAACCCGATTCTTGAACAGACCGGCCTCGACTTCGCTGGAGCAAAGCTTTTCATCAACCCAACCGGAACCTTCGTGGTTGGTGGCCCGATGGGTGATGCCGGCTTGACTGGTCGCAAGATCATTGTCGACACCTATGGTGGTGCTAGCCGTCATGGTGGTGGCTCGTTCTCGGGCAAAGACCCGTCAAAGGTTGATCGCTCAGCCGCCTATGCACTTCGCCATGTTGCCAAGAATGTCGTAGCGGCTGGTTTGGCAGATCGCGTTGAGGTGCAGGTTGCTTATGCAATCGGTGTTGCCCGCCCAGTTGGTCTTTATGTCGAGACCTTCGGCACCGGCAAGGTTGCCGATGAAGCTATCGTCGCCGCAATCAACGAGGTGTTTGACCTGCGACCTAAGGCAATCATTGAAAGCTTGCAGCTATTGCGCCCAATCTATTCGAAGACCGCCGCCTATGGCCACTTCGGTCGCGAGCTGCCTGAATTCACCTGGGAAGCCATAGACCGCGCCGACGCGCTTCGCGCAGCAGTCAACGCCTAGGCCAATAAATGACGGGCTTTGGTGTTGCCAGAGTCGCAATCGACTCACCGCTTCCGGCACTAGATCGTCTCTTCGACTATGAGATTGCCGATGGATTGCGTGGCAACATAGCAATTGGTTCACGTGTGCGAGTTCCGTTTGGCCGATCGGCTGGCCTGTCAGACGGCTTTGTGGTCGAGTTGGTCGAAACCTCCGAGTTCAAAGGCAAACTTGCGTCTCTCGATGAGGTTGTCTCAAGTGTTTCGGTGCTAGCGCCCGAAATCTATTCGCTTTGTCGAGCGGTAGCCGACCGCCAGGCAGTCACAATCGCCGACGTCTTCAAGCTCGCGATTCCAACCCGTTCGGTTGCTGTCGAAAAGAAATGGCAATCGGCCATGGCTGACGTTGCGGTCTTACCTATCAACCGCATTGAACCTTCTAAGCCAGCCGGCAACCGCTCATTTGCTTTCATCGAGCCGCGCACTAATGAATATGGCCCAATCTGGGTGCAACAACTTGCTAACCGAGCCGAGGCAGCACTGCAAGCTGGTCAGTCGACCATTTTGGTGGTGCCAGACTTCAGAGATCAAGCTGTCATTCTTGAAAACCTTCGAGGCAAGTTGGGTGAGGCCTCGCTTACACAACTCGTTGACTACACCTCACAGCAAACCAATTCCCTGCGCTATGCCGCCTTCTTGCGCTGCCTCACTGGCGAGCCGGCGATTGTCGTCGGCAGCCGAGCTGCGCTCTATGCTCCGGTGGCCAACCTTGGCGAAATCATCATCTGGGACGACGGCGACAGCAACCTTCAAGAACCAACCTCACCATATACGAACGCTCGAGACGTTGCTTTGATTCGTCAAAGCCAATCGGGTTGCAACCTGCTTTTTACTTCGCACGCGCGCTCTTGCGAGGTCGAGCGTCTGGTTGAGATTGGATACCTAAAAGACATTTCAATTCCGTTTGCCGTGCCCAAACTGGCCATCTCAGAGGCCTCGGCTCGAGTGGATTCGCTCGCCTGGCAAACCATCCGGCGAGCACTCGATCAGGATGATGCAGTGCTGGTGCAGGTTGCCTCTAGAGGCCAATCGGTTTCGGTCTATTGTGGCGGTTGCGCCGAGCGCGCCAAATGTGCCAACTGTGCCGGGCCGCTCTGGGTCGACTCGCAAGGTCAACCTCGCTGCCGCTGGTGCAACGCCAACAACCTCGCATTCAGTTGCACAAACTGCGGCAATCGCACTCTCAAACAGGGCCGAGCCGGGGCAACCCGCACCACCGCCGAATTCGGCAAGGCTTTTGCCGGCACCAAGATCATCGAGTCAAACGGCGACAACCGGCTCGAGAGCGTGCCGGCTGGCAAGAAGATCGTGGTTTCTACACCCGAGGCCGAACCTCGCATCGAGGGAGGCTATGGTGCGGTGATATTGCTCGACTGCAACGAAATGCTGTCTAGAGATAATCTTCGGGCTAGCGAAGACGCGGTTCGAATCTGGTCTAACACCATTGCTCTCATGAAACCCGGCGGGCTCGCCGTTGCCGTTGGCCTGCAGGGTTTTCTTGGGCAAAAGCTGGCTCTTTGGTCTCAAGCCGAAATCTCGCGCCACGAATACCATTCGCGTGCAGAACTCAGGTTTCCACCTTTCATCAGAATGGCTTCGCTCGCGGGGGAGCGAGACCTTCTTGCCAAGGTGCTTGAAGCACTGCCGGCAGACATTGAAATTCTTGGACCGATGCCATTGACCGGCAAGGGTGCTGCCGTAGACGATTGGCGCGCGCTGATCCGCTATGAATACTCCCAAGGCGCTAGTCTGGCCGCAACGCTCAAGGCGCAGGTTTTGCTAGCCACGGCAGGCGCTAAGCGCGTGAGCGCCAAGTCGGGTCGAGCTCAGCGTCCAATTCAAATCAAGATGGACACGGTAATCTAGACCCTTGAAAGGTTCGGTCAGTCTTTGAAAATAGTCTTCGCAGGAACGCCCGCAAATGCGGCGCAAACCTTGAGGGCTTTGGCAGACTCGGCCTTCGAAGTGGTTGCCGTTCTAACTCGCACCGATGCTTTGGTTGGCCGCAAAAAGGTGCTGACGCCCTCTGCAGTTGCCGAGACGGCAACCTCGCTCGGCATCCCGGTGATTAAGGCCAATCGGGTCGACGAGAGCGTTTCTTCTCAGATCGCCGCCACCGGCGCAGAACTCGGCGTGATTGTCGCCTACGGAGCCCTGCTAGATCAGGCGGCGCTAGACTCACTTGAGCTCGGCTGGATCAATCTTCACTACAGCCTGTTGCCAAAGTGGCGAGGGGCCGCACCGGTGCAACGAGCAATCATGAATGGCGATCGCGAAACCGGAGTCACTCTGTTTCAACTCGATCGAGGCATGGATACCGGGCCGATTCATCTGCAGATTCCAACCGTAATTGAACCCACCGAGAACACCGCCGAATTGCTAGTGCGATTAACTCAGCTCGGCATCACCGGGCTAGCCGAGCTGCTGCCAAGAATCGCATCGGGTTTGGCCATGCCAATCGCCCAAGACTCGGCCTTAATTGCAACTTTGCCAACCGCAGACAAACTTAGCCGCGAGGACGCCCGAATCAGCTGGCATAAAAATTCTGTCGAAATTGAACACCAGATTCGAGCGCTAAACCCTGAACCGATGGCTTGGACAACCCTTAATGACGAGCCTTTTCGAATTCTCGAAGCACGAGCACTGGGTGCCACCGACTGGCAAGCGCTTTCCGGCGCTGAGCTGCAGATTGGCGAGTTGAAGCTTGAGAGCGGTCGAACACTGGTTTGCTGTGGCAATGGATCACTGCTCGAGTTGAAGGTCGTTCAGCCTGCTGGCAAAAAGCCGATGAGTTCTGGCGACTGGGCCAGGGGATTGACCGACGGCAAGAGAGTGATTTATGTATAACAAGAAGACCACGGCAAGAACCATAGCCCTTGACTTGCTGCGCGCGGTTGAACTCAACGATGCCTATGCCAACCTGCTTTTGCCGAAACTTTTGGCCGAGTCGAAGCTAGATACCCGAGACACCGGCTTTGCCCAGGAGATGGCCTTCGGAACCCTGCGCTGGCAGCTGTTTTATGACCGGGTGATTGAAGAGTGTGCCCAACGCTACAGCGATGAAATCGACATCGAGGCCCTAATCGTGCTGCGTCTAGGTGCACACCAGATTCTTGGCATGCGAGTGCCTTCGCATGCCGCACTAAGCGAAACCGTAAACCTGACCAAGGGTCACCTTAGCCGAGGGGCCGAGGGTTTTGTCAATGGAGTGCTGCGCCGAGTGTCAGAGCGCACGCGCGATGAATGGCTAGACATCGTCTTGTCACACATCAAAGACCCCTATGAGGCCCTCGCGGTTGAGTTTTCACACCCTATCTGGGTAGTTCGAGCCCTTGAGCAGGCACTTCGGGTTGACAGTCGAAAAGAGGCCCTGCGCGACCTTCTGCTGGCCGATAACCTTGCACCGCTGGTCAGCTTGGTTGCCTTGCCTGGAATGGCAACAAAGCGCGATTTCGAAGACCTAGAGGTTGGCCCGGCCAGCCCAATTGGCGCACTGCTGGACGGCGGTGACCCAAACCAGCTGGTTGCGTTCCGCGAGGGGCGCATCCGGGTTCAAGATCAAGGCTCACAGTTGGCGGCGCTTGCGCTGGTTGATGCCGAACCAGTCAAGGCCGGCGAGATCTGGCTCGACATGTGTGCCGGCCCCGGAGGCAAGGCGGCGCTAATGGCGGCGGAAGCCAAGCTCAACAAGGTTCAATTTGTGGCAAACGAGCTGCAGCCACACCGGGCCAAGCTGGTTCAACAGGCGCTCGAACCAATTGATCGACTCATCCGCGTGACGGTCGAAGACGGTCGAAAGATCGGCGAAGCAACACCGGCACGCTATGACCGAATTCTGCTGGATGCGCCATGCACGGGCTTGGGTGCGCTTCGTCGTCGCCCAGAGGCTCGCTGGCGCAAACAGCCAAACGATGTGGCCGAATTGGCAACGCTTCAGCAAGAACTGCTGGCCAGCGCTTGGGGTGCACTAAAGCCCGGAGGCATTCTGGCCTATGTGACTTGCTCGCCGCACCAGGGTGAGACCACGGCAATCATCGACTGGGGGCAAAAGAAGCTTGGTGAGGGCTTTGAACTGCTTGACACAAACGCAGTGCTTGCCGAGATAAACCCCCAGTTGCACCTGAATCGCAAGCGCAAGACCGCTCAGTTGTGGCCAGATCTAAACCACACCGACGCGATGTTTATCGCTCTTATCAAAAAGGCTGAATAGTTAGGCTTATTGCATGTCAGCGAGATTGAACCCAAGCATCCTGTCAGCGGATTTCGTGAATTTCGAGCGAGACTTTGGCACCATCGCAAACTGCGACCTGATTCACGTTGACGTGATGGACAACAACTTTGTTCCGAACCTCACCTTTGGCTTGCCGATGGTGGCTCGGATGCAACAGATCACGCCTAAGCCGCTTGACGTGCACCTGATGATCGCCAACGTCGATCGCTGGGCAGTTGGTTATGCTGAAACCGGAGCCTTTTCGGTGACATTTCACGCCGAGGCCTCCGAAAACCCGGTGAAACTTGCTCGTGCACTTCGAGCAGCGGGTGCTCGTGCCGGCGTGGCCATCAAACCGGGAACCGATGTCGAAACGTTCTTGGATGAGCTTGCCGAATTTGACCAGTTGCTTGTCATGACTGTTGAACCTGGTTTTGGCGGTCAGGGGCTTATTGAAGAGACCCTTAGCAAAGTGACCAAGGCAAGGCGTCGCATCGATGCAGAAAAGCTCGATGTCTGGTTGCAGGTTGATGGCGGCGTCGATGAAACCAACATCGAGCGCATTGCCCAGATGGGTGCCGACACTTTTGTTGCCGGAAGTGCCGTTTTCAAGGCCGAAGACCGGGCCAAACAGATCGAAAACCTGCGCGATTTGGCCAATCTTGGGCTATCACACCGCCACTAACCGCGATTTCACAGGGTAACCTAGAGTCATGAAGTCGTTTGAACAGCTTTTCGCGGAAATCAGCGAAAAGGCCGCCTCTCGCCCTGCCGGTTCTGAAACCGTCAAGTGGCTTGACGCCGGCGTGCACACCA
>CAIPNT010000150.1 GCA_903866485.1 uncultured Micrococcales bacterium
AAGTCGGCCGTTCAGCAACGTTTTAGCAAGTATGGTTTGAAGGCGGCCGGTGTTAGCGCTCGAATGAAGCAATCAATTCGTTCGGCAGTCAACGGTGGTCCTGCACCAAAGGTTATGGTCTGTGTCGGTTTGGTCGAGGTCAAGCACAGTGCCGCCGATGTTGCTCTTGCCAAGTTGCGAGCAACCAACGCCTGTGCGGTTGGAGCGCAGGCCAATGGCCGTCTCTTGGTTCGCTCGAGTGTTGCGGTAACTTCACTAAAGGGCAGCCAGGCACGTTCCGTGCAGGTCACCTATAGCTACTAATCTGAGATAATCTATCCGGATGAACCGCAATAAGATTGCCAAAATTGGCTCAATCGTCATGATCTTGTGCCTGTTGCTGACGATCTTCATTGGAGCAATGTCGGTGAAGGCTGCCGAACGGGTTTCGGCTACTCCAACGGCAAGTTCTTCGGTAAACCCTGCGCCAAACAATGATATTGATGGCGACGGCATTCCAAATAACCAAGATCCAGACATCGACGGTGACGGAGTAGTCAACGGCTTGGACCCAGATATCGACGGCGACGGAATCCCGAACGCCCAAGACCCAAACCCGGCAGGCACCAACGCCGTTGACTCAACCCCACCAATTGTTCGCCACGATGTTTCGATTTGGCAATGGCTCGAAGGTGCGGGCGTGCTTATAGTGCTGGGTTGGCTTGTGGCGCTGCCGATTGTGCGCCGACGCAAGCGACGCTAACTTTATTTTTCGTAACCTTCGCCGGCAAAATTCAGCCTTTTCGGCTTCATTGAATAGGCTGAACGTATGGCCAAAGTTCTCATTTTGCACGGATGGACAAATCGCCGCATTCAGGGCAATTGGCACCGTCATTTGGCTACCGAATTGCGCAAGCAGGGTCACATCGTGTTTTATCCACAGTTTCCAAACACCGATCATCCGGTGCTTGAAGAGTGGCAAGAGCTGCTCGAAGCCGAGCTAAGCCAGCTGGCTGAGATTGAGGGCCAAGAAACCGTGGTTGTTGGCCACTCGCTTGGGTGCGTCAACTGGATTCAGGCTGCAGCCACCGGCAAGATTTTGACCCCGGTTGACCGCGTGCTCTTTGTTGCCCCGGCCGACCCGAGGCTATTGGGTGAAATCGACGGGCTCAGGGTCAGTCTCGATGACTCGGATGTGGTTGCAGCAACAGTGGCATCCGCAAAGTCGCTAACGGTTTTGGCCAGTGAAAAAGACAAGTGGTTGCCAAGGGGAGTGCAGGCCACCTACGCAGACCCACTGGGTCTTGAACCGGTTATTCTCGAGGGTGCCGGCCACCTTTCGCTTGATGACGGCTTTGGCTATTGGCAGGGTGTTATCGATTGGGTAAATGACTCTTCAGCAGATCTAAAAAAGCGCTAAGTCTCACTAGGCTGGAAGCATGAGAATTCTTCTAGTAGGCGCCGGTGGCGTGGGCGATGCAATCGCCAAAATCGCAGCTTCGCGTGACTTTTTTGACATCATGGTGGTGGCCGACTATGACTTCAGTCGCGCCGAAAAGAGCATCGAGTGGATTCGCGAACGCTATGGAGCCGACAAGGCATCAAAGTTTCTAGCCGCTAAAATCGATGCCAGCAGTGCCGCCAATGTGGCCGACCTTGCTCGAAACCACAAGATCACCCACGTGCTGAATGCCGTTGAGCCAAAGTTTGTGCCAACCGTGTTCTCGGGCGCGTTCACCGCGGGTGCCAACTACATTGACATGGCTATGAGCCTCTCAGAGCCTCACGAGACAGACCCGCTGCACAAGCCGGGCATCAAGCTGGGAGACGCGCAGTATGCCGTCAGTGATCAGTGGGAGCGCGCTGGCAAACTGGCCCTGGTGGGCATGGGTGTCGAACCTGGCATGTCAAACGTCTTTGCTCGATATGCGGCCGACAACCTGTTTAGTGAAATCGACGAAATCAGCGTCAAAGATGGCGGCAGCCTAGCGGTCTTCGATGATTCCGGAAACGAAATCTTCGCACCGTCATTCTCGATTTGGACCACCATTGAAGAGTGTCTAAACCCGCCGGTTATTTATGAGCGCGAACGCGGCTGGTTTACCACCGCTCCGTTTAGCGAGCCAGAGATCTTTGAGTTTCCCGAGGGCATCGGCTCGGTTGAGTGTGTCAACGTTGAGCACGAAGAGGTCACCATGTTGCCTCGCCACATCAATGCCAAGCGTGTGACTTTCAAGTATGGATTGGGCAGCGAGTTCATTGGTGTGCTCAGGACCCTGCACAAACTCGGTCTTGATGCGACCCGCCCAACCCGTGTGCGTTCTGCTCAGGGGCCCGTCGATGTGTCACCGCGCGACATGGTTGCCGCGGTGCTGCCAGACCCTGCCAAGATTGGCCCAAAGATGACCGGCAAAACCTGCGCCGGCGTCTTGGTCACCGGCAAAGACAAGGATGGCAAAGACCGAGCCACCTACATTTATCACGTGGCCGACAACGCCCAGACCATGGCTGAGATCGACGCGCAGTGCGTGGTTGCTCAAACCGCCTTTAACCCGCTGATTGCCCTCGAGTTGATGGCCAAGGGTCTTTGGCGCGGAGCCGGTGTGGTTGGCCCAGAGGTGTTTGACCCACAGCCGTTCTTAGACCTGATGGCATCTTCAACTGGATACAACCAGCGCTGGGTTGCTCAAGAGCGCCTTCCGGCTAGCCCGCTTCGCCACCCATAGGTGCACTCGAAACCAGATCAAATAGAAATCCCCTCGGCCCAATGGTCGAGGGGATTTCTATTGAAAGGGTTTAGCTGCGGGCCAGCGATGTACCGCTGCGCTTGCGAGCAAGTGCGTCGATGGTAGCTGCCAATAGCAGAACGCCACCCTCCACTAGATAGTTGATGCCGGCTGATAGACCCAGCAGGCCTAGACCGTTGTCAATCATGGTGATTACAACCGCACCGATGGCTGCGTGCACTAGGCGACCGCGGCCACCAAAGAGGCTAACGCCACCAACAACGGCTGCTGCAACACCTGAAAGAACGATTGTGTGACCCGCTGAACCGTCAACGTTGCCGATGCGGCTTGAGTGAAAGACACCCGAGACAACAGCTAGAAAAGCACAGATCATGAAGGCAAGGATGCGAACCTTGGCCACCTTGATGCCGGCGCGACGGGCTGCCTCAGGGTTGCCACCCACCGCGTATAGGTGACGGCCGAAGCGTGAGCGGTCTAGCACGAAGGTGCCGATGAAGAGGATGGCAATGGTGAATGGCACCACAATTGGCACACCTTCGATAGGAATCGGACCCTGGCTGCGGTTGTCGTTCAAGAACAGAACGGCTACGCCACCAAGAACGGCAATTGTTGCAATCTTGATCCAGACCATTGCGACTGGCTTGTTTACTAGTCCTGCAGCGGCACGGCGTGAGCGGTCCCACAGTGCGATTGCAAGTGAAACAACGGCCATGATAGCGATCATTAGGTAGCCGGCCCAGTCAGGCATGTTGTTGTTCATGATTGCTAGAATTTCTGGAACTTCAATGCGGTAGACGCCGCCCTCACCGAGCAGGACCAGCTGCATGCCCTGGAAGCCCAGGAAGAACGCTAGCGAAACAATGAACGAAGGCACACCAATCTTGGCCACGAAGAAGCCGATGACCCAACCGATGGCAAGACCCACGATGAAGCCGACAACGAGTGAAAGCACCCAGTTGACTCCGCCGTTCACCAACACGATAAACGATGCCATGGCGACACCGGCGGTAACACCGGCAGAAAGGTCGATCTCACCGAGTACCAGCACGAAAACCAGTGCTGCCGAAAGCATGGTTAGCTCGGCTGCCTGAACAAACATGTTGGCGAAGTTGAGCTTGCTCAAGAAGTATAGGCTCAAAGAGGCAAAGATTGCGGTCAAGACTAGGGTCGCGCCAATGGCTGGCAGTGAACCCATCTCACCGTTCTTTAGGCGTGAGATGTAGGCATTGAACTGGTCGCGAAGGTTACCCTCGTGACCGCTCGCAATAGGGGTTACTGGAAGAGACATGATTACTTAATTCCGTCCTGAGTCTTGATTCCGGTGATGTAAGAGATCACGTCGGCGTGGTTGGTTTCTGAGGTCTTCAAGTTGGCAACCATGCGACCCAGATAAAGAACTGAGATGTCATCGCAAACCTTGAACACGTCTGAAAGGTTGTGGCTGATGATGATGACGGCCAGACCCGCGTCTGCGAGGCGGCGAACCAGGTTCAACACCTGCTCGGTCTGGGCAACACCTAGAGCAGCGGTTGGCTCATCTAGAATCACCATTTTGGCTTCGCGCAGCACGGTGCGGGCGATGGCGACGGTCTGGCGCTGGCCACCAGAAAGTGATGAAACCTTCTGACGAACCGACTTGACGGTGCGAACTGAAAGGCTCTGCAGCGCCTTGGTTGCCTGCAGCTCCATGTCTGCTTCATTCAGGGTTAGCTGTGACATTTCTTCGCGACCCAAGAACATGTTCTGAACGATGTCTAGGTTTTCGCAGAGGGCTAGGTCTTGATAAACAACCTCGATGCCAATCCCCGATGACTGACGGGCGGTGTGCAGGTGCACTTCTTCGCCATTGAACTTGACGACGCCTTCGTCGTAGGGCTGCACGCCCGATAGACCCTTGATCAAGGTTGACTTGCCGGCACCGTTGTCGCCAACTAGAGCGGTTACGCGCCCTGCATAGGCCTTGAAATCGATGCCCTTTAGAACCTCAACCGGGCCGAAACTTTTCTTAACTCCTGAGAGTTCGATAACTGGGGTATCCATTCGGATCTCCTTAATTGTGATTCTCGCGAACCGAGTAGCTAGTTGAAAGGGGGAGACTCTGCGTTGCGGTTAGGCAACGCAGAGTCTCCTTTGTTACTTAGTTATTACTTGACGCCATACTTTGCACAAGCTGCTGCTACTTCTGCGGTACATAGGTCAGATGCCTTTGCGTCGCCAGCGGTAACTACCTTCTCAACGTCAGCTGCGTGAATTGAGATAGGGGTTAGTGCTAGGAATGGAACGCCGTCGTTTGACTTAGCCTCGGTTGGCTTCTTGCCCTTCAGGATCTGGATTGCAAGGTCAGCTGCTGAGCTTGCTTCCAAGCTGAATGGCTTGTAGACGGTTGAGTACTGCTTGCCTAGAAGAACGTTCTGAAGACCTGCAGTTGAAGCGTCCTGACCAGAAACAGGAACGGTTAGGTGGTTCTTGTCTAGGATCTGGATGATTGCTGCTGCGTTGTTGTCGTTTGGAGATAGAACTGCGTCAACCTTGCCCTTTACAGCAGTGAATGCCTGCTCGAACTCGGTGCCAGCAGTTGGGCCATCCCAGGTGCCCTTCATGGTGAAGGCTGCCTTTGCGCCAGCTGCGTTTAGAACTGAAAGCGCACCGTCAAGGAACATCTTGGCGTTGCCGTCGGTTGGGTCACCCGAACCGTAGATGATGCTTGCAGTCTTAGGGTCCTTGCCAGCGGCCGCTAGACCGTCTAGAACTGCCTGACCTTCAAGCTGGCCAACAACTGCGTTGTCGAATGACACGTAGTAGTCTGCGCCGGCGATTGGGCGGTCATAAGCGATTACAGGAACACCCTGCTTCTTTGCCTTGGCTGCAACGGTAACTGCTGCACCCTGATAGTCAACTAGAAGCATTACGCCACAGCCCTTTGCAAGCTGTGCGTCTGCGATGGTTGCGTACTTGTTGGCATCCTTCTGTGCGTTCTGGATGTCAGCGGTGTAACCAGCTGCGGTCAAAGCCTTGTCTAGAGCTGGGCGGTCGCCTGACTCCCAGCGAGTGCCGCTGTCGGCGTCTGGCAGGATCACACAAGCACGGGTGCTTGATGCGGTGGTGCTTGAGGTGCTGCTGCAACCAGCAAGCATCAGCGCTGAAACTGCTGCGACTGCGGCGATTGAAATCAATGAAGTCTTCTTCATCTCATTCCTTTCCTAAGTGATTTAGATTCCCAATTTCTTGAGGGTTCTCAAGACGGCTCGACATAATCGAGCTCACACTTATGTTGCCGTAGACAACAAAGCCCTGCAAACTCAAACCGCCCGATTTAGCAGAACGTTATCCATTTGTTGTTTTAGACAACTTGGGGCTCTGCTGCAAGTGCATAGGTTTATAAGGGAGTGTTTACCTAGTGAAGGGAGAAATCGTGGATTCCAAGGTTCAAGCCGGCTCATTTGTCGGGCGAAACCGCGAAGACGTTCGCCAGTTCAACCTCTCTATCGTGCTCAGAATGCTGCATTTTGCCGGCACAGTCTCTCGCTCTCAGCTCACTTCGGCTTCGGGCCTAAACCGCTCGACCATTTCTGGCCTAGTTAACGAACTCGAAGATCTTGGTCTTGTTACCGAGTCGATGGGTGAGTCATCCAGCGGCGCCGGT
Organism: uncultured Micrococcales bacterium; assembly: GCA_903866485.1. Lineage (GTDB taxonomy): Bacteria > Actinomycetota > Actinomycetes > Actinomycetales > Microbacteriaceae > Rhodoluna. The sequence goes on from CAIPNT010000150.1 coordinate 6,370, forward strand.
CGGCCGAGCCTCATGGTTTCGGCAGCCGAAGATGTAGTTGCCTTTTCGGTGAACCCCGATGTCGACGCGACAACCGTTGGCGTGGTCACGCTTGGCGGACACGTGATCACCAAACGTCGCTTTCAAACCCGGCTTCAACCAACTGCTCAAGAGGCGGCCCAGATTGCCGGCAGACTAATCAACGAGTTGCGTGACGAACTTGCGCCTAACACCAAGATTGCCGGAGTCGGTGCCGCTGTGCCTGGTCAGGTGCGGCTTGCCGATGGTGTTGTGCGCCTGGCGCCACACCTCAACTGGGTTGAGCAGCCTTTCGGTGCCATGATTGGGCAGCTCACCGGGCTGCCAGTCTTTCTTGATAACGACGCCAGCCTGGGTTGCATGGCCGAGCGAAACTTTGGTGTGGGCCGAGGCTTTGACGATGTGGTCTATCTGTTCTCGGGCTCTGGTGGCATCGGTGGTGGCGCAATCGTGAATGGCCAACAGTTGAGAGGCGCATCCGGTTATGCGGGTGAGTTAGGTCACGTGCGCATCTCAGACTCAACCTCGAGCGACTATTCTGGCTTGCCTGGCACCCTCGAGTCGCTGGTTAGGCGCGATGACCTGCTCGAGGTGTTCAAACTCGACAGTGCCACGGATGAAGAACTCGAGAATGAGATTTTGGCCGTTCGAGATGCGCGGTCGAGTCAGGCTGGCAAGATGCTTAGCCTTCAGGTTGAGGCGTTGGCCCTAGGGTTGGCCAGTTTTGTCAACATCTTTAACCCCGAGGTGGTTATCGTAGCCGGATTCTTGGGAGCCGTTTTTGACTATGAACAACACCGATTCTTAGAGGTGCTGAAAGCCAATTCTCTTGCGGCCTCGAATGAACGTGTGATTGTGCGCCGCAGCGGTCTCGGTTCAGACTTGCTCATGATTGGCGCCGCCGAGTTGCCGTTTCGCAGTCTCTTGGCAAGGCCATCAGAGTTTGAATTTGTTCGCGCTAAGGCAAGGCGTTGAACATGATGAAGCAACAATTTGACTACGATGTGGCCATCATCGGATCGGGTTTTGGTGGCTCGGTCGCCGCGCTTCGGCTAACCGAAAAGGGTTATCGTGTTGTGGTCATAGAGGCAGGCGCCAGATTTGAAGATCACCAATTTGCCAAGAACTCGTTTGACCTCAAAAGGTTTCTCTTTTTTCCAAAGCTGGGCATGACCGGCATCCAACGAATTGATCTTTTAAAGAACGTTCTGGTGATGTCGGGTGCCGGAGTTGGCGGTGGCTCACTGGTGTATGCCAACACCCTCTATCGTCCGCCGGTCGAGTTCTATCAGACCGGCTCTTGGGTGGGCCTCGAAGACTGGAAGACTGTGCTTGCCCCGCACTATGCCACAGCCGAACGAATGCTGGGCGTGACCAAAAACCCGTTCTTCAGCCCTGCCGACCTGATGCTCAAGCGCTCTGCTGAGCGACTCGGTTTTGGTGACACCTTTCAAATGGCGCCACTGGGCATCACCTTTGCCAACGAATCACAAAATCCAGGTGAGCAAATTGACGACCCATATTTTGATGGACTAGGGCCTAAGCGCACCACCTGCATCAACTGCGGCGAGTGCATGACCGGCTGCCGGCACGGCGCCAAAAACACCCTGGTCAAGAACTATCTTTATCTGGCCGAGAATGCCGGTGCCGAGGTCTGGCCGCTGACTCAGGTGAAGGTCGTCAGAGACTTGCCGGATGGCGGTTTCGAGCTGCCACTTCGCCGGGTGG
>CAIPNT010000151.1 GCA_903866485.1 uncultured Micrococcales bacterium
CAACCACATGGCGGTTGGCGTTCCGGCGCAAAACCGCCCGATTGAGAGCTAGTCGATGATCAAGAACCTCGCCGATCTAACGGTTCGCCCAGATGCCAGCCTGCTCGACACCATCGCGGCCATCTCAAAGGGCACCAAGCAGATTGCGCTGGTTATCGATGACGCAGACGTGCTGCTCGGCACTGTTACCGATGGAGATATTCGCCGCGGCCTGTTGCGTGGCCTAGACATGAAGGCCTTGGTCACCGAGGTCATGAACCCAAACCCAACCACTGCATCGCTCGGCGATGATGCGCAGACCGTTATGGTCGAGCAGCTTTCGCGCATGATTCACTCGGTGCCAGTCATCGACGCGGCCGGCAAGGTGGTCGGCCTGTTCACCGACGCCGACCTGGTCACCCCTGACGAAATCACCACACCGGTTGTTTTGATGGCCGGTGGCAAGGGTGTTCGACTTTATCCGTTGACCAAAGATGTGCCAAAGCCGATGCTAAAGATTGGTGACATGCCAATCATCGAGATCATTCTGCGCAAGCTGAAGGCTCAGGGCTTCAAAAACGTCTTCATCTCGGTGAACTATCTTGGCAACATCATTGAAGAACACATCAAGGATGGCGCCTGGCTCGGCCTGAACGTCGCCTATCTGCACGAGTCGCAGCCGCTCGGCACCGCTGGCGCGCTTGGTCAGTTGAACGGCAAGCTTGACGAGCCTTTCATCGTGATGAACTCCGACCTTTTGACCAACTGCGACTTCCGTCAGGTTATCCGTTTTCACAAGAAAACCGGCGCCAAGGGCACCCTGGGCGTTCGCGAATACTCCTTTCAGATTCCATACGGGGTTGTCAACATCGAAGGCACCGAAGTCGAGTCAATCTCTGAGAAGCCGCTGCACCGCTCGATGGTGTCGGCCGGCATCTATGCGCTCGACCCTTGGGCGCTAACCCTTGTGCCAGAGGATGAGTATTGCGACATGCCAACCCTGCTAGAAAACATCAAGCAGCAGGGTCAAAGGGTTTCTGCATTTCCGATTCACGAGTCTTGGCTAGACATTGGCCGCCACGACGACCTCAACGACGCCCGCAACAACATCGAGCAGTGGCTTAACTAAATGTTCAACGGCGACTTCGTCTTTGCCATAGTGCCGGCTCGCGGTGGCTCAAAGGGCCTGCCGGGCAAAAACCTGATGAAAATCAACGGCATGACCCTCATCGAAACTGCGGTTCGCAGCGCGGTAGACCCGATGATGCACCAGGGCAACACCGTTGACGTGGTCTTGGTTTCATCAGATGACGATGCCATCTTGGCCGAAGCAAAGCGGGTCGGAGCAATAAACCACCGTCGCGACGAGGTTGCAGCATCTGATGACGCAACCGCCGGCGATGTCATCCGTGATTTCTTAGACAACGCGGATGTCAGCATCGACCCGAGCGAAGACCCGTGGATCTTGTATTTGCAGCCAACCTCGCCGGCTCGCCACTGGGGTCACGTTGAGGCGGCCTTCGAGCTGTTGCGAAATCACCCAGAAGCCAAGGCGCTGGTTTCGGTTGCCAAGCCAGACAAGAGCCCCTACTGGTCGTTCACCATCGGGCGTGAAGACGGTCGGTTGCACCCGCTGTTTCCCGAGGCATTCGCGGTGAACCGCCAAGAACTCGACGACGCCTATCTGCCAAACGGTGCGATTTACTTGTTCAAATTGAGTGAATTTTTGAAGACCGGCCGTTTTCCGATGCCAGGCGCCGTGCCGTTTGTGATGTCGACTGCCGACAGCGTTGACATTGACACTCAGGCCGATTTCGATCGAGCGAAGGCCCTTCTTGAGCGCTAAGTCAAAGCTGACCATCGAGCGTCTCTGGGCAGTTTTTGCCGAGATTGAGGCCACCGAGCAGTTGGTTCAATGGCAGATCGGCGCAATCTATTTGTGGCCGCTAATTCGCGCATCGCTCATGCGTGAGGTAGCCGAAAAGCTTGGCGTTTTTGAACCTCGCCCACCGCAGCCGGCGCTTGTCGCCACCGATGCAAAGGGGCTCAAGCAATGGGTCGCCGAGCTTGGCGAGACACCATATGCGGTGGTGCCGTTTGTGCGTCGCAACGCCGCCGGTCTCGACCCGTTTTCAACTTATCTGGTCGATGCCATTCGCGATCACGGCCACACTCCTTTGATTTTCGGCCTTGGGCCTAGCGACGAGGGTTCTGGTCGCCCGCAAGTCGAACACCTAGAGCGTGCCTTCCTAAAGCAGTTTCGCAACCGCGCCAAGTTGATGGTGGCTCCAACGCTCAGGGTCTCGCACAAGGCAAAATATGCTCGGGTGATTGATCACATCGAGACCCAACTGGCGCCGTTTGCCGAAAAGGCCGAGGTTGCACTCGCTTCGATCACCGGGCCATACCGCAGATTTCCCCGCTGGTTGCTAGTCGAGTTTTATGCCCAGCGGCTCGGTTGGCAGCGTTTCTTTGCCGCTGCTGGCGTTCGCAAAATATTCATGGTTAACGCCTGGAAGCGTGCCATGATTGCAGGGGCGCAGATGGCCGGCGCCACCGTAGTCGAGCCGATGCACGGGGCAATTTCAAGCATTCACCCATACCTGTCTTGGTCGGGTGCCGACTGGGTGGCCTATCAACCGGATGAGCTGCTCGAATGGGGCCCCTATTGGGGTGATGTCGCCGCGCTGCCAAAGACCACGGTTCGCAAGACCATCGGAGCACCAGAGGCGATGGTTGCCGCCTTCGAGCGAGAGGTCGAACTCGAGGCACAAGACGAGGCTCACCTAACCAACACTGTTTTGATTGCCTCGCAAGCGCACGTAACCAAGAAACTGACCAGATTCTTGCTGACCGCCGCAGCAGAGCACCCGAACTTTATTTTCACACTGAAGCAGCACCCCCAAGAGGCGCCGGTCGACTTTGAGGCCGTTGCCCGCAATGGCTTTCGCAAGGGCAAGGTGGCATCGGCCAAGGTGCCCGGCAACCTCATCTTGGCCAAGCCAGAAGCCAACACCCTCGAGCTAATGATGCGCAGCGAGTTTGTGCTCGGTGTTTATACAACAGCGCTGTTCGAGGCCTTTGCTCTCGGATGCAAGGTCGGCGTGCTCGACTTTTCGGGTTGGCACCACATTCGCCAACTGGTTGATCGCGGCGATGCCCAGCTCATCGAGGGCCAAAAGGGTTTGGCAAAGTTCTTGAAGACCGCCGGAACCCAAAACGGTCTGGCCGATCGCCAGCGCGCCGGTTATTACTATGCACCTCCGGCATCCGATGCCGAACTGTGGCACGCGATTAAGATTGCTGAGTGACCACTTCGCAGAATGAACCTCAAGAGTCAATAGACTCCTATGCCTCGGCTGATGCCGGCATAGCCTCGATCGGTGAGGCGTTCTTTAGGGTCGAGGCCGAAGAAGCGCTCTATGACTGGCGTGTGCTTGGCGTGCAGGTTTGGCCTGTGATGCGCTCGAGACTGCTCAAGGCGATGATGGCAAACTCGGGCCTCTTTGCCTCTGGCATTGGCAAGCAGGTTGATTTTTATGAGGGCGTAGAGCAATACCGCGGTCGCCTGGCAGCCAAGTTGCTGTGGCGCGCAGTGCGCTTTGCCTGGCTGGGCCCATTGGCCCGCTTTGCGTATGCACCGCGCAAGATTGCCGGTGCCGCCGCGCACCTTGGTGAGCCAGACTATCGAAACCTAAAGTCAAAGCGAGCAATCGTGGTGCCGTTTGCCACCAGAGATGGCAACGAGCCGCACGTCGAAAAGTTTGCCCAACCGATTATTGACGCGCTCGGCGATCGAGGCTTGGTTCTTGGCGTTGGCACTTGGGACAAAATCACCAACCGCCCTCGGGTCGAAGACCTGAACGTGTTTTTCGAGAGACTTTGGCATTATCCGGCCGCCGTTTATGTGCGCCTTGGCGTTAGGCAGGCAGACTTGCAAAAGTATGCCCGCGTGGTTGCCAAGCTTGAAGCCGCAACCGGTTTTAGCCTTGACCCGCATCGCACTTTTCCCCGCTGGATGCTACGCATTTTCTTCATTCAGAAGCGCGGCTATCGCAAGATATTCAAGCGCACCAGCGCCAAGCATGTGTTTGCTGTCAACGCCGCCCGCATGCCGTTGCAGGCAGCCGCTCAAAGTCTTGGAATGAAGATCATCGAGATTCAGAGTGGCGTCTTTTCTAGATATTCACTGCAGTTCTCATGGCCGGGTTCGCCGGCAATCGAATACATTCCTAATGAGATATGGACCTGGGGTGACTATTGGACCTCGGGAATCGAGCGTGCCGCCGGCCAGACTGTTCGGGTTATCGGCTCTACCGAAGAGTTCGAGTCGATTCGTCAGCGTCGTCTTGCCCGCAAGGCAGATCAGGTTGTTTTCTTATCGCAGCCGATGATCGGCTTAGACATTCTCAAGGCAGCCATTGACTTTGCCGCTGCCAAGCCCCACCTTTCGGTGATTTTCAAGTTGCATCCGCGCAACGAAATCGCAGAGTTCGCCGGGTTTCTCGGCTCGCAGCAGTCTTCGTCGCCGAAAAATCTTCAGTTGATGCAGTTTGAACAGAGCTCGCTTGAGGTGATTGCAGAGTCAGAGATTTCGGTTGGAGTCTTCAGCACGGCCCTGATCGAGGCTGCCGGCTTGGGAGCCAAAGTAGCCATAATCAAGCTGCCAGGATGGGAGCACCTCGCCCCGCTTATCGATGGCGGCTATGCGAGTGCATTCGACAACGCAGCTCAGTTGATTGAGGGGCTAGATCGGCTTCAAAATCCCGCTGACGAGTATTTTTTCTATGGTCGTAGAGCCAACATTCAGCAGATTATTGACGAAATGCTCGCCGACCATGGTGAGTGAACACCCGAACTAGTGCTTGCGCAGAGCCAAATAACTGCCGATGGCAACCAACGGCAAGCCGGTGATGAGGCCTAGTGTGATCGGCTCGTGCAAAAAGACGATGCCAAGCAATAGCGCCCAGGCTGTGTTTGGGTAGGTGACCAAGGTTGCGCGCGCAGACCCGACCTCTTTGACGAATTCGAAGAACATCACGAAGGCAAGGGCCGAGCTAATCACGCCAAGGCCAATCAGTGAGCCGATTGCACCAAGGTGGGGGCCGGCAGCGATTTCACCCGGCAAGGCGCTCAGGGCTGGAATGGCGTAAAAGACCGAGACCATGCTTAGCGAAAGGCCAATCACACCAACCGTTGGCACTTCTCGCAACTTGGCGTTGGCGATTGCCGGCGCGATGGCGTAGCCCATGGCGGCCAAAACCAACATCAAGAGGTAGATCGGTGAGAAAGTGCCGTTCAGCGAGTCGATGCCGACTAACAAGACCACGCCTGCAAATCCGATGGCCAGCCCAGCCAGGGTCTTTGGGTGGCGAACGGTCTTATCGCCTTGAAAGAAGTAGGCGATTAGCATTCCAAAGATCGGAACCGTTGCAATCATTAGGCCGGCTAGGCCTGATGGAACGTGGCGTTCAGCCTCGGTGAGCAGAAACCACGGACCAATCATTTCGATGGCTGCAAATGAAAGCACCCAAGGCCAGGCTTTTAGAGCAGGCCTCAGTGCGCCTCGCTTAATGGCAAGTGGCACCAGAATGAGCGCGCCGATGGTAACCCGGCTGAAGATCACGGTCGGGGTCGAGAAGTCTTTGCCGGCCACGGCTAGAAAAAAGTAGGGCACGCCCCAGGCGAGGCCAATGGCCATAAACAAGAGAAAACCTCGACGTGACATTTTGACAGCCTACCTGCTATGATTAGTAAACCCCCACTAGACAAAAGGTATAAAAAGCATGTCAAAAACTGCAATCACCGCCGCACCAATCCTGCCTGTTTTGGCAGAGCGTTGGTCACCTCGCTCATTCGACGAGACCTACCTACTTACCAAGGATGAGACCATCTCAGTTCTTGAGGCTGCTCGCTGGGCAACCACTTCAAACAACTCGACTCCAGCACGTTTCTCGGTGCTAGTTCGCGGAACCGAACTGCACGCAGCCGTTGCGCCTGCCCTTGCATCATGGAACGCAGCCTGGGGCCCAACCGCCTCGGCTTTGATCGTGGTCTCGGTTAGCAAGGTAAACCCAGATGCTAGCCCAGCTGTTTTCGCACAGTATGACGCTGGCCTTCAGGTTGGCAACCTTGTCATCCAGGCTCAGTCACTTGGCCTAGTCACCCACCAGATGGCTGGTCTAGACAAGGCTGCAGCTGCTGCGGCTCTTGACCTGCACGAAGACATGGAAATCATCACCGTGATTGCCATTGGCAAGATCGATTCAGCCGACAAGCTCGAAGGCGTCTTGCACGAGCGTGAGATTGCACCTCGCACCCGTGTTGACCTAGCCGACATCGTGCTTCACGGCATGCCTGCATAAGGTTCAAACTTCACAACCGGTTGCGCCTAGTGCCAACCCGGCAAAAGAAAACCCCCGGCCAACTCTGGTCGGGGGTTTTCGTTAGGCGGGCTGACTAGCAGCAGCCACCCTTTGACTCGGTTTTGGTTGAGCACTTGCAGCCATCGCCGCAGTTGCATTCGGTGTTCTTGATCATTTGACGCCTCCTACGAAGGTTAACTGACCTTCACTTCGATAATACGCCTGGGACTTTGCCGAGCAATGAAGTGACAGCGATTTCACAGCATAGGCTTGAGGTATGAACCCAATCATTCACTTTTCAATCTCTGACCAGATCAGCGGCTGGTATGCCCAGACTGGCCCGATTTTGTTCTACCTAGTGGTCTGGGGTTTGGTGTTTGCCGGCACCGGTTTGTTTGTCGGCGCATTCGTGCCGTTCATCACCGGCGACTCGCTGGTTTTCGCGGCCGGGCTGGTTGCCGCAGGGGGAGCCGGCACCAACGCAGTTTCTGGCCAGGTCAACATTTGGATTATGGCGGTTGGCGTTGGCGTTTTTGCTTGGTTGGGCGATCAGGTCGGATACACGCTCGGCCGGCACTTTGGCCGCCCATACTTGGATAAGCGAAAGGGAGCCTGGCTTCACTCGGCGATCGCGAAGTCTGAGAAGTTCTATACAGCTTGGGGTTGGTGGGCCGTCGTGGTTTCACGCTTCATGCCCTGGGCAAGGGTGTTTGTTCCGCCGATTGCCGGCATAGCCAAGATGAACTACTACAAGTTTTTTAGCGCCAACGCGGTTGGTGCGCTGGCTTGGGGTGCCGGGCTCACCGTAACCGGATACTTTGCCGCCAGCATCCCAGCGGTCAAAAGTGCGTCGTATGCAATCGCCGGGTTCTTTATCTTGGCATCGCTGGTTGCAGGGGTTCGCACCTGGCTAAAAAACCGCAAGCCTGCCTAGTTTTCGATTATCAGCTCGGCGATTTCTTTCGACTTTTCTCGGGCGTAGAAGTCGGCTTCTTGTGCCGTCCACATAGCAAACCAAGAGCCGTCTCCATCGCCCGCGGTATTTCGCGTCGCAATCCGTGCTTGACGCACAGCCTGGGCGGCTTCTAGCCAAACGGTGATATCCGCTTGCTCGGCTGCGATGCGGCTCAGTGCACCGACGCCCTCAATAATCAGGGGAGTGCCGCCGCGAAACTCGCGCCAGGCGCCAGTGCGGGCCGATGCGGTCCAATCATATTCTTGCCAGCTGGCGCCTTCTCGTCGGCTCAGCGGGTTCAAAACCTGACGCAGCAAATAGTCGACCCCGGTCTGAAGGCCATCCCAGCCGTCATATAGGTCATCCATGTGAATCACGCGCGGAGCGGATTCGCCCTTTTGAAATAGTCGGTTCTGCAGCGCGCCAGCGAAGGTGGTTTTGCCCGAGCCGGTGCGACCATCAATCAGGATGATCGGCGTCGGTGTGCCCGAATCGATGAGCTCGATCACCTTGTCGGTGATCAGCTCGATGTGTTGGCCAAGGTGATGGTTGCTCACGATTAGATCGAATAGTCTTCGACATGCACGTCTGGGTGTTTGTCAAAACGATATCCGCCGCCGCGAACGGTGCGAATGATGTCTTCGTATCCCGAAATCTTTGAGCGCAGACGACGAATGTGCACATCGATAGTGCGGTCGTTTGGTGCGTTGTCTTCGTCGCCATCCCAAACCAGTTCAATCAGTTCGTTGCGGCTGACCGTTGCTCCCTCATGGGTAATTAGGTAGCTGAGCAGTTCAAATTCTTTGTAGGTTAGCTCGGCGTTGTTGCCGTTCGCAAAGACCTTCTTGCGGCTGAAGTCAACCAAGATGCCCTTGTTGGTTTCAGACTCTTGGTCGTCGCGCTTGCTGACGAGTTTGTCGAGCGCGCGTGGGTCGCGAAGGGCGGTTCGCACGATATCTACGTTTTTGCCTCCGACACCTTTAGGTGCAAGTGCTACGGCTGCGAAGGTTTCGTCGTGGGCGGCCGGAACCAGCTCAGCAACCTTTGCGCGCAAGGCGTTGACAACCTCGGCTAGCGTGGTGCCGGCTGCTTTAGCCGCGGCCTCATCGACGCCCACATAGAGGGCAAAACCGCGTGCTTCGGTTTGGTTTGGTTCGAGTTGTTCGTGGGCGATTGCCATTTTGTCTGTTTCTCTGTCTGTGTTGTGAATGCGATTAGAGGTGCACGAATCACGTGCTTTTTTGGATGTGGTGTCACTAAGCGGCGGCCGTAGGGCGGCGGTTTAGCGACACATTCGCATACACATGCAGTTGAGCATTGACATGGCTGTAATTTTAGCCAAGATTTTGCGAAGCTGTAAACCGTTTAGGTTCTTAAGGATGCCCCACCCGTCATCCGCCAAGCTCGATTCAGCTCGTTCTTATTTTTGCCACTTCATTTTTGATCTTTTGCGTCAGCTGGATCGGTCGGGCAATGCTCTTCGAAAACTCAACCGAAAGTCGAGGAGGATGAGCGAGGTGGGGCACATCCCAAGTAAATCGAACAGGCTAGTGCGGATGAGGCGCCATCAAAAAAGTTGTGGATAACTTTGCCTACTCAAGCCCTACTGTGCGATGCCGTAAAGGCGATCGCCGGCGTCACCCAATCCGGGCACAATGTAACCCTGCTCGTTGAGCTTTTCATCAAGCGCACCAAGAACGATCGAGATATTTGCACTATCGGCAACGTGCGCCTCGACGGCAGCCAAACCCTCTGGTGCCCCGAGCAAACAAACACAGGTCACCTCGGTCGCCCCTCGCTCAAGCACATAATCAATCGAATCAATCAAAGTTCCACCGGTAGCCAGCATCGGGTCGATGATAAACACCTGTCGGCCGGTCAAGTCGTCTGGCAAGCGGTTTGCATAGGTATAAGGCTGCAGTGTCTCTTCATCGCGTTTGATGCCAAGAAACCCAACCTCGGCCGTGGGCAACAACTTGACCATGCCCTCGAGCATGCCTAGCCCGGCACGAAGCACCGGAATCACAATCGGCCTCGGGTGTGACAACCTCACACCAGTCGCCTTGGTCACAGGAGTCTGCACAGTCACGGCCTCAACCCGAACATCTCGGGTGGCCTCATAGGCCAGCAGTGTCACCAGCTCTTCAACCAACTGGCGAAACACCGGCGAAGGGGTGTTTTTGTCGCGCAAAACGGTGAGCTTGTGGGTGATGAGTGGGTGATCGGCAATGTGAACTCGCATAGGCTAAATCTAACCCAATCAACGGCCCAGGGGAGGTGCCCATGGATTATCAAACGCTAATGCTCATTGCGCTCGCCGAAGCGGCCAAATCGGGCACCGACGTGCCAGTCGGCGCAATCATCCTGGATGAAAACCACGAGATCATCGCGATGGCCCACAATAATCGCGAGGTAACCCACGACCCAACCGGTCACGCCGAAATCATCGCCATCCGCGAGGCAACCGCCAAGCTCGAAGATTGGCGCCTCGAGGGCTGCACCCTTGTGGTGCGTGCTGCTGTGATGTGCTGTGCTG
>CAIPNT010000152.1 GCA_903866485.1 uncultured Micrococcales bacterium
ATGCCAGCCATACCAAGCACAACACCCGCAAGCAGCAGGAGCGGCGAGGTGCCAAGCTTGCCATCTGCCCAATAACCCAGCAATACAAACAATGCAAAGCTTAACGCAATCTGCAGGCCATACTACAGACTTGAGAATGCCCAGAACGCCCTCCCAGAAGCCGCTCGCTGTCGAAACGAAGTAAATGGCCGAGCCTACGAAGCCCAAGAAATAGAACGGGCCGGAACCCTTAGAGCCGATTTGGATGTTGGCATACTTGCCAGCCCTGGCACCCTTGCCGCCCTTGCCATTCTTGCCTGACGCACCAAGACTCTTGGCAATCTTCTTCTTCAATTTCTTCTTGAATTTCTTCTGATCGAATTCGCTCATGGCTTCAGAATACCGTTGTACAAGACATCGTCAAGCAGAGCTTTCAGGCGCATACTAGAGGTGTGAACCTATGGCGTATTTTGATCCACTATCTAAAACCACACTGGGTGCTGTTGCTGGCCGTTATGGTCTTTCAGTTTGCCCAATCGATGGCCTCGCTTTCGCTGCCTACCCTCAACGCAGACATCATCAACAATGGTGTCGCCAAGGGTGACACCGGCTACATTCTCACCACCGGCGGGCTCATGCTGCTCATCGCACTTGGGCAGGTGGCCGGCAGCATATTGGCCACCTATTTTGGTTCGCGCCTTGCCATGCAGGTTGGCCGTGACTTGCGTGGGCAGATTTTTGCCAAGGTGGGCCAATTTAGTGAACGTGATGTGTCAACCTTTGGCACCCCATCGCTAATCACCCGCTCGACCAACGATGTGGTGCAGATTCAGATGTTGGTTTTGATGGGCAGCACAATGTTGCTTTCGGCTCCGATTCTTGCTGTTGGTGGTGTGATCACCGCACTCGGTCTCGACTTCAACCTTTCGATCATCATGGCCGTGAGTGTGCCGGTGCTTTTGGTGGTTATCGGCTTCTTGTTGTCACGAATGATTCCGCTCTTCCGTCTAATGCAAGAGCGCATCGACCGCATTAACCAGGTGTTGCGCGAGCAGCTGACCGGTGTGCGCGTGGTTCGTGCCTTCGTGCGCGAGCAAACCGAAACCGACCGTTTTGATGTTGCCAACGCAGAGGTCACCGAGACCGCGCTAAAGTCGGGCCGCTTGATGGCCTTCATGTTTCCCACCGTTCTTATTGTGCTGAACTTTTCGAGCATCGCGGTCTTGTGGTTGGGCTCTTATCGTGTTGACTCGGGTCAGATGCAAATCGGAACCGTGATGGCGTTTTTGCAATACCTGATGCAGATTTTGATGGCTGTGATGATGAGCATGTTCATGGCCATGATGAGTCCGCGCGCGGCGGTTTGTGCCGATCGCGTGGCCGCGGTGATGAACACTGAGCCAAGTGTGGTGGCCGCAGCCAATCCGGTTCGCAGTGAGACAAACGCCGGAAATATCGAGTTTGCAGACGTGACCTTCGCCTATCCGGGAGCCGAGAATCCGGTGCTGAGTGGCATGAACTTCAGCATCGCGGCCGGCACCACCACTGCAATTATTGGCCCAACCGGCTCGGGCAAGACCACACTGATCAACCTAATCGCTCGTCTAGTTGACCCAACTGCCGGCCGCGTGTTGGTTGATGGCGTTGCCCTCAAAGACTTGGCCACCGAAGATCTTTGGTCAAAGATTGGCCTGATTCCACAGAAGGCCTTCTTGTTCAGCGGCACCGTCGCAGACACCCTGCGCTATGGTCGCGAAGATGCCACCGATGAAGAGCTGTGGAAAGCCCTCGAAATCGCTCAGGCCAAAGACTTTATTGAAGCTCTGCCTGAAAAGCTAGGCGCTTCAGTGGTGCAGGGCGGCACCAACTTTTCAGGTGGTCAGCGTCAACGTCTTGCCATTGCTCGCGCTTTGGTCAAGCTGCCCGAGGTGCTGATCTTTGATGACTCGTTCTCGGCGCTTGACCTAACCACCGACGCCAAGTTGCGACAGGCATTGGCCCGCGAGCTGCCTGCCGTGACCAAGATCATCGTTGGTCAACGTGTGGCCAGCATCAAACATGCTGATCAAATAATTGTTTGTCAGGATGGCAAGGTTGCCGGACTCGGCACCCACGATCAACTGCTTGCCGGCAACGCGATATATCAAGAGATTGTGGCCTCACAGATGACCGCAGAGGAAGCCGCGTAATGTCTAATCCAAACGCACAAGCGCCAAAG
>CAIPNT010000153.1 GCA_903866485.1 uncultured Micrococcales bacterium
CTTGCTTTTTGTTGTTATAAACTGATTCTGAGCGCAAATAACTTTTACCTAATACTATGTAATCGCCAACAGTCTGGCGATTATTTCTTCGCTTTCTTGTTGAAGTTTCCGACCTGAGACTGACCGTGCTCGGTCGGATCCCAAAGTTCTTGCGGTGCAATAGTGCCACGAAGTTGCTCGACAAGCTCGGTGATTCGATGCATAACCAACTCGGTTGCCTCGTGCACCTCGGCTGGTGTCAGCTTCTTGCCGCGATATTGCGCGAGGTCAATTTCGTCGCCGACGATCATGCGCACCGGCTTCCAAAAACCGGGGCGAAACTTGGTGCCATAGCGAGGCAAAATTTGCTCGCTGCCCCAATGAGCAACCGGATAGACAGGCACATTGGTCTCTAGGGCCAAACGAACCGCTCCGGTTTTGCCGCGCATTGGCCAAAGGTTTGGGTCACGTGTGAGCGTGCCCTCCGGAAAAATCGAGATGCAGTGGCCGGCGTCAAGATAGGCGTGGGCCGCGCGCAGCGGCTCATCGTTGCGTTGACCGCCACGATAAACCGGAATCTGACCGGCGCCACGAAGCAGCGGGCCAACCATCGGCAACTTGAATAGGCTGCCCTTGGCCAAAAAGTGCGGGGCGCGCCTCAGAGTGACATAGACAAAATAGGCCATGGCCAGAGCGTCAACATTGGTCACGTGGTTTGACACCAAAACGTAGGCACCCTTTTTAGGCAACTTTTCTTGACCCGATGGCACCAACTTGAACAGGGTGCGAACCAGCGGAATCAGAAATGATGCAATCAGCACCAAAACCAGGTGACGCTCCGCCGGGTTTATCTTCGGCATCCGAAGATATTCGCTCTTGCTCTTCTTGGCCACGCGAAAACCTACTCGGTATAGCTAAAGTCGGCGCCGAGGTCGGTGAGCTTTTGCAAAAAGTGCTCGTAGCCTCGAGAGATCAGCTGAACGTTGGTTACGTGCGAGGTGCCCTCCGCGGCCAGCGCGGCCACCATGTGACTGAAACCACCGCGAAGGTCTGGCACACGGATGTCTGCCGCAGTAAGCGGGGTTGGGCCAGAGATGACCGCCGAATGGTTGAAGTTGCGCTGACCGAAACGGCAAGCGGTTCCACCCAAGCACTCCTTGTAAATCTGAATTTGAGCACCCATTTGAACCAAGGCTTCGGTGAAACCGAAACGGTTCTCGTAGACGGTCTCGTGAATGATCGACAAGCCCTTTGCCTGTGTCAGAGCGACCACCAGTGGCTGCTGCCAGTCGGTCATAAATCCAGGATGAACATCGGTTTCTAGAACAACAGGCTTTAGGTCGCCGCCAGGATGCCAGAAACGAATTCCTTCATCCTCGATCTCGAATGCCCCGCCCACCTTGCGATAGACGTTTAAGAATGTGGTCATGTCTTGCTGGCGGGCACCACCAACGAAGATGTCACCTCGAGTTGCCAGGGCGGCACAGGCCCAAGAGGCAGCCTCGTTGCGGTCGAAGATTGCTCGGTGGCTATAACCCTTGAGCTCTTTGACGCCCTCGATGCGAATTACGCGGTCGGTGTCAACCGAGATGATGGCACCCATCTTCTGCAGGATGGCGATTAGATCCATAATCTCAGGCTCGATGGCCGCACCGGACAGTTCGGTTAGCCCCTCGGCACGGGTGGCGGTTAGCAAGACCTGCTCGGTGGCGCCAACCGATGGGTAAGGCAACTTGATCTTGGCTCCCTTGAGGCCCTTAGGAGCCGAGAGTCGGGTGCCGTTGTCAAGCTCTTCGATGACTGCACCAAAGTTGCGCAGCACCTCGAAGTGAAAATCAATTGGGCGGTCACCAATGTGGCAACCACCGAGGCCAGGGATGAATGCCTCACCGAGGCGATGCAGCAGCGGGCCACAGAACAGGATTGGAATGCGCGATGAACCGGCGTGTGCGTCGATGTCAACCATGCGCGCCGAAGCAACACGGCTCGGGTCGAGGTGCATTACACCGTCTGCGTCGTGCTGGATCTCAACGCCATGCAACTGCAAAAGGCGCGAAACGATTTCAACGTCGCTGATAAACGGGACGTCTTTTAGAACGCTCGGAGTCTCGCCAAGCAGCGCAGCAACCATGGCCTTGGTGACCAGGTTTTTAGCGCCCTTTACGTCGACTCGACCGATAAGCGGCTTGCCACCGTGAACGGTGATCTGACTCATGGGTCTCCTTAGTGTTTCGCTGGCAAGGTCTTGGGCATCCAACTTGGACGCTTGGCCTCAAAATCTGTGATGGCCTGCTCGTCACGAAGGGTCAGACCGATGTCATCCAAGCCTTCAAGCAGACGCCATTTAGTGTATTCGTCAATGTCAAAGTGAACCGATAGGTCACCAATCGTGGCGGTCTGCTCAACCAAATTTATGGTGATTGAAGCGCCGGGATTAGCTTCAAGAGCTTGCCAAAGATCTTCGGTGTCTTGCTCGGTGATCTGGCCGGCGATAAGCCCCTGCTTGCCAGAGTTGCCTCGAAAGATGTCGGCAAACTTAGATGACAGCACGCACTTGAAACCGAAGTCACGCAGCGCCCACACGGCATGCTCGCGGCTCGATCCGGTGCCAAAGTCAGGCCCGGCAACCAAAACCTGGGCCGACTTGTAGGCATCGTGATTCAACACAAACTCGGGGTCGTTGCGCCAGGCAGCAAACAGTGCGTCTTCGAAACCAGTCTTGGTGATGCGCTTTAGATAGACCGCCGGGATGATCTGGTCGGTGTCAACATTGCTGCGACGAAGCGGGGCACCGACGCCGGTGAATACCTCGAACTTTTCCATTAGTTGGCCTCCTGTGAAACTGGCTCGAGCAGATCTGCCGGTGAAGATAAGGTTCCGCGGATAGCGGTGGCTGCGGCAACCAGTGGCGACACGAGGTGGGTGCGTGACCCCTTGCCCTGGCGACCCTCAAAGTTGCGGTTTGAAGTTGACGCCGAACGTTCACCCTCGGCCAGCTGGTCTGGGTTCATTCCAAGACACATCGAGCAGCCAGCAAAACGCCACTCGGCCCCGAAGTCTTTGAATATCTTGTCTAGACCCTCAGCTTCAGCTTGCAGGCGAACCTTGGCAGATCCGGGCACCACCATGAAGCGAACTCCATCGGCCTTTTGCTTGCCCTCGATGACCGCAGCTGCCGCGCGTAGGTCTTCGATGCGACTGTTGGTGCAAGATCCCAAGAACACTGTGTTCACCGGTATATCTTTCATTCGCGTGCCGGCGGTTAGACCCATGTATTCAAGTGCTCGAGATGCGGCGGCCTTTTCGTTTGGGTCGCTGAAGTCATCCGGGCTTGGCACGGTGTCGTTGAGACTCACGCCCTGCGCCGGGTTGGTGCCCCAGGTTACAAAAGGGTCGAGGGTGTCTGCGTCAAGAAATACCTCGGCGTCAAACTTGGCACCCTCGTCGGTTGGCAGGGTCTTCCAGTAAGACACTGCGTCATCCCAGTCGGCACCCTGTGGCGCGTGTGGCCGACCTTCTAGATAGTCGAAGGTGGTCTGGTCTGGAGCAACCATACCGGCACGCGCTCCGGCTTCGATTGACATGTTGCAGATGGTCATGCGGGCTTCCATTGAAAGTGCTCGGATGGCGCTGCCGCGGTACTCGAGCACGTAGCCTTGACCGCCGCCGGTGCCAATCTTGGCAATCACAGCCAGGATGATGTCTTTGGCCGTGACGCCAGGGCGAAGGGTGCCATCGACATTAATGGCCATGGTCTTGAAAGGCTTTAGCGGAAGGGTCTGCGTGGCCAAGACGTGCTCGACCTCAGAGGTTCCAATGCCCATTGCCAGGGCGCCAAAAGCGCCGTGGGTTGAGGTGTGCGAATCGCCACAGACAACTGTGATGCCCGGCATGGTTAGACCAAGCTGCGGACCAACCACGTGCACGATTCCCTGCTCTGCGTCACCAAGTGAGTGAATGCGAACGCCAAACTCCTTGGCATTTTCTCGAAGCGCATTGATCTGGGTGCGGCTGGTGATGTCGGCAATTGGCTTGTCGATATCCCAGGTTGGAGTGTTGTGATCTTCGGTAGCTATGGTCAGGTCAAGTCGGCGCACCGGGCGGCCGGCAAGGCGCAGACCGTCGAAAGCCTGAGGGCTGGTCACCTCGTGAACGAGGTGAAGGTCGATATAGAGCAGGTCGGGCGAACCATCTTCACCCTTGGCGACCAAGTGGTCGTTCCAAACCTTTTCGGCCAGAGTTAGCGGCTTATTCGTCATGCGGCACCTCGAAACTATTGAA
>CAIPNT010000154.1 GCA_903866485.1 uncultured Micrococcales bacterium
CCGGCGCGCCTTGTCGAGGTTTACGTTGTCAGGCCAACTGTTTAGCGGGGCAAATCGCTGCAGACCCTGACCGGCTCCACCTCGACCGTCAGCAACTCGGTAGGTGCCGGCGCTGTGCCAAGCCATGCGAATAAACAGCGGGCCATAGTGACCATAGTCGGCTGGCCACCACTCTTGCGAGGTAGTCATCAGGTCTGAGATTTCGCGCTTAAGCTCGGCCAAATCTAGGCTGGCAAACTCTTTTGCATAGTTGAAACCATCACCGAGTGGGTTGCTCTTCGGTGAGTGGTGAAGCAGAGCATCTACCTTGAACTGGGTCGGCCACCAGTCATTTTTTGAGGTGCCAATGGTCTCGTTGCTGACACCTGGATATGGGCATTTTGCTTGCTCTGACATTTGATTCCTTTGGGTTTACGCACTAAAAGCTGCGAGAGGTTGATTCGAAGTGTTCAACCGCTTCAAGGTTACGCCGATTCCCAAACCACTCGATGGTTGGTCAAAACTATTAAGCGAAAGTTAGCCGGCGATTGTGGCATTTAAGGCGCGGATGTCGGTTGAGTCGGTGCCGCAGCAGCCTCCAACCCAGCTGACACCGGCTTCGGTCCACTCGGCCATCCACTCGGTGAAGTCTTTAGGCTTGTTGCCGATCCAGACACCGGCGGCAGAATCCCACTGGCCACCGCGATTTGGATAGGCGATAACATCGCAACTTACGACGGTCTTGATCTGAGCTGTAAGCTCTGCAACCAAAGCCGGGTCGACGCAATTGACACCAACCGCGACCAGATTTGGCAGGCCGGCAATCGCCGCAACGGCATCCGTGATTTTCTCGCCCGACCAAAGAAGTTCGCCAGATTGAGCGGTGAATGACACCCATTTTGGGGTGTGGTCGTTTTTGAGAACTTCGGCAAGAGCCTTTGCCTCGACCACGTTTGGAATGGTTTCGATGGCCAAAAAGTCGGGCTTCTCAGTTAGCAAAACAGCCAAACGTTCGGCGTGAAACTCTTGCAGTTCGTCTTGCCCGACCTGATAGACACCGCGATATTCCGAACCATCGTGCAGCACGGCACCGAATGGGCCGACACTGGCGGCGGTTTTGACGCTTGTGCCTCGAGTTGCAGCGCGGGCAACCTGAATGCTGCGGCGAAGGGCCTCGTCAGCGTCTTGTTCGGTCAGGCCGATCTCGACAAAGCCGCGTCGCGACAGCTGATAGCTAGAGGTGATAACCACCTCGGCGCCGGCTTCAACAAATGCACGGTGAGCCTGCTCAACCAGCTCTGGTTGCTCGAGCAGCGCTCGTCCCGTCCACAATTCACCCTTGATGTCGGCGCCCAGTCGCTCGAGCTCGGTTGAAAGACCGCCGTCAATCAGGTGAATTTTTGTCATTCGAAACTACTTGGTGCCGTTGACGGTTGCAGAAGTGACCGCAAACGAACTGAGGTTCCAGTTCTTTAGCAACTGGGCATAGGTGCCATCTGTGATCAGCGATGCGACGGCCGCCTGAATGGCCTTGGTGAGATCAGTGTTCTTCTTCAAGATGCCAACACCAATTAGGCCGCTCTCATATCCATTAGGAGCAGTTGGGTCGACGATGAGGTCAAAGTATTTTCCAGCTCCGGCAACCTTGGCGGTGTATGCGGCAGCCTGTGAATCGCTCAGGTAGGCAACTGCGTTTTGAGCGCGAACCGCGTTCTGAGCCTCAACGTCGCTTGGCAGTGCGAGAGTGGTGATTGCAGACTTTCCAGCCTTGGTGCAGGCCTGGCTGGCGGTCTTTAGCACGTCAACTTCCCAGCTGGCTGACTCGGTGGTGACGGTCTTGCCGCAGAGTCCGGCGAGTCCGGTGACCTTGGCCGGGTTGCCCTTGAGCACAATCAGGCTGGCTCCGCCCTGAAAATAGTCAACGAAGTCAAGCG
This sequence comes from uncultured Micrococcales bacterium, assembly GCA_903866485.1. Classification (GTDB taxonomy): domain Bacteria; phylum Actinomycetota; class Actinomycetes; order Actinomycetales; family Microbacteriaceae; genus Rhodoluna. The sequence goes on from CAIPNT010000154.1 coordinate 1,914, forward strand.
CCTTTTGGCGGTCGACGGTGTCGCTCATCGAAGACACAGCTAGGTCGTGGTTGCCGGCCTGAAGCGACGGGATGAGGGTGTCAAATGACTGCTTCTGAAAGGCCACTGTGGTGCCAAGCTTTGCCGCAATCGCGTTTAGCAGATCAATCTCAAAACCGACAGGCTTGTTGTTGGCGTCATAGAACTCCATCGGAGCATAAGGAATCTCAGAGCCGGCGGTTAGACCCTTGCTCTTGTAAGTGGCAGGCAACAACTTTGCAATTGCAGCATCTGCCGAAACTGCAACTGCGGGGCTGGTTGTGCTGGTTGCCGATGCACTCGGCGCGCTGGTGGTCGAACTGTTTGCCGAGCAAGCCGAAAGCAGCAGGATGGCAACTGAAACCGCAGCGATTGAAGAAACCTTAAATGACATGGTGAAACCTTTCCGGAGACAAATTTATTAGAGCTTGGATTTTGGCGAACAAATAAGTCGCGAAGTTACGAGCGACTGGGGCAGCGCTTAGCCCTAGTGCAGGTGCTCACGCTCGAGGGCGGCACCTTCAACGTCAACATCCGGCAGAATGCGGTCTAGCCACTTTGGAATCCACCAAGCCGACTTGCCAATCAGCGTCATGATCGCCGGGATGAGCACCAGACGCACAAGGAATGCGTCGAAGAGCACACCGGTGGCCAAACCAAAACCGATCGGGCGAATGCTGGTTGAATCTGAAAACGCGAATCCGCCGAAAACGGTCACCATGATGATGGCCGCCGCGATCACTACTCGGCTGCTGAGGTGCATTCCATAGTTCACCGCATCTTTGGCCGACTTGCCGTGCACGAAAGCCTCGCGCATGCCTGAGCCCAAGAACAGCTGATAGTCCATAGCCAAACCGAAGACCACACCGATGATTAGTGTCGGCACGAAGCTCATGATCGGCCCCGGGTCGTGAATTCCGAACACGCCACCCAACCAGCCCCACTGGAAGACCGCGACGGTAGAACCGAGGGTGGCCATAACGGTTAGCAAGAAGCCGGCGCTGGCGATTAGCGGAACCAGCAGCGAACGGAAAACCAAAATCAGCACAAACATCGAAAGGATCAAAACGGCACCCAGATAGAGCGGCAGCGCGTCGGCCAACTTCTTTGAAATGTCGATCTGCGCTGCGGCCGAACCGGTCACGCCGAGAGTTGCACCATATTTGCTGGCGAAGGTTGTCGACTGACCGCGAACGTCGAACACTAGGTTTTGCGTGCTGAGGCTTGCCGGACCGTCGGTCGGGATGATCTCGAATAAGAACTTGGTCTGGTCGGTTGAAATAGCGGCCGGGATTACGGTAACCACGCTCTTGAGCTTCATCAGGTCGCTTGCGATGTTGGCCTGAAGGTCGGTTGCCGCCTGCCCGGTTAGCTTGTGATCGACGGATGCAACTGCCACTAGTGGCCCGTTGACACCGGCGCCAAAAGCGGCCGCGGTTAGCTTGAAGGCCTTGTATTGAGTTGATGCAACCGGCTCTGATGAACCGTCAGGCAAACCGAGACGCATCTGAGGCATTGGCTGAGCGGCAATTCCCATGACGATGGCCACTGCCGCGATTGAGATCCAAGGTTTCTTGGTGGCCAAAACCGGACGGTCTGCATTTTTAGGCTGCGACTGCGCCAGTTTGAAGTCGGCATCTCCAAGTTTTGCGCGCTCTTTTTTGCTAAGCACTCTGAGACCAATTCGGGCGAGCATCGCCGGAGTAAAGGTGATTGCCACCAATACCGCGATGATGATGGCAACCGCACCGACGGTTCCCATAAGACCCAAGAAGCCAACTCCGGTGAGGTTTAGAGCCACGAGAGCGATGATCACGGTGAGACCCGCGAAGACCACAGCGTTGCCCGAGGTGCCGTTGGCCAAACCAATCGACTCGCGCATCTCGACGCCAGACTTCAGCTGGCGGCGGTGACGGTTGAGAATGAACAGCGA
>CAIPNT010000155.1 GCA_903866485.1 uncultured Micrococcales bacterium
CCCCGGTGCGCGGCGCCACAAACACCCCCCGGAACAGCGCCCCGAAATTTTCGCTCGGGCCGAACGGATTAATCCCCAGGAAAATGTTGGGGACAAAGCCCCGGCCTTGCGTGTGCTTGGCCTGCCGCCACCGGTCTTTGATTGCCGCGATGGTTTCGATGTCGCCACCAGAAAAATCACGAACTTCGAGCAGGCAGCCGGCGGCGGGTGGATCCCAGGCCGGGACCGGCAATGGTTGATCGCTGAGCGTCACGACATACCGGTCCTGTTGCGTGGTGCAATCGAAGATAATTTTAATCGGTTGCCCGGCCGCCGCCCAAAATATCTGCGCGCCGACCGACTGGCCACTCTCGGTCGCGACCGCTACGGCATCTTCCCGCTGCGCGGGAAGCTGTTGAACGTGCGCGACTCTGCCGCCACAGCAGCAGCCTTCCAACGCAACTTCAAGCTCACCTGGCCGGCCATCATTGACAGCATTAACGGTTCGGTTGCCCTGGCGTTCACCGGTGTGGTAACTCCGGATGCAGTTCCGACAACACTCGTCATTGACAAGCAGGGTCGCGTCTCGGCACGCATCCTGGGTCGCATCGACAAGTCGATTTTGACCACTCTGATTCAAAGCGCCGAAGACGAAAAGGGTTCTTCCAACTAATGAATCCCGGTGAGATCATTTTGAACGGTTCGCTGCTCGCGGCGATTCCGCTGGCTGCACTCGCCGGTTTGGTTTCATTTGTCTCACCGTGCGTTTTGCCACTTGTGCCCGGCTATCTCGGATTTGTATCGGGTGCTGCTGGCACCGGTTTGGCCAAGACTCGTTCGCGCGTGGTGCTCGGCGCCGCGCTGTTTGTGCTTGGCTTCACCTTGGTTTTTGTTACGCTGGGCGCCGCTTTCGGCTCACTTGGCACCCTGCTGCACTCGGGTTGGGCTGGCATCCTTCAGCGCGTGCTCGGGCTGGTAATCGTGTTGCTTGGCCTGGTGCTGGTAGGTCAGTTTGGCTTCTTTCAGCGCACTTTCAAAATGCAAGTGTCACCGAAGCTGGGTCTTATCTCAGCTCCGCTATTGGGAATCGCGTTTGGCCTCGGCTGGACACCTTGCATCGGGCCAACCCTGGCCGCAGTTTTGGCGCTGTCGCTCAATGGTGGTTCACCTGCCCGGGGTGCCCTGCTGACCGTGTTTTATTCGCTGGGCCTCGGCCTGCCGTTCATCGCCATCGCCAGCGGCTTTAGCTGGGCAACCAAGTCTGTGAGTTTCGTGCGCAAACACATCCGTGGTTTTAATTTGGCCGGTGGTTCGCTTTTAATTATTCTTGGCCTGCTGCTGTTTACCGGGCTATGGAACTCAGTCATTAGTTGGATTCAGGAGGTGACCGTTGCCTTCATCCCAGCCATTTAAAGATGACGTGACTTCACCGGCGCTTGGTGTGCTTGGTTGGTTGCGTTGGATCTGGCGACAGTTGACCTCGATGCGCACCGCGCTGATCTTGCTTTTGCTTTTGGCCGCCGCGGCCGTGCCTGGCTCGGTATTTCCGCAGCGTTCGGCAGACCCAAACGGTGTCACCGCTTACTTTGATGCCAATCCGGTTTTGGCTCCCATTCTCGACAAAATTCAGATGTTCGACGTTTATACATCGGCGTGGTTTTCGGCAATCTATATCTTGCTGTTCGTGTCGCTAATCGGTTGCGTGCTGCCTCGCACCGCGGTTCACACCCGGGCTCTGCGTCAGCCTCCGGTTGAGACGCCAACCAACCTAAAGCGAATGCCCGCCTATAAGTCGGTGACCCTGAGCACCAAAAAAGCACAGGATGCTTTGCTTGCCGAGGCCCTCGCCACCCTCAAGAAGCAGCGCTATCGCGTGGTTCAGCAGGGCGATGCTGCAACTGGTTCGGTTAGTGCCGAGCGCGGATATTTGCGTGAAACCGGCAACCTGATTTTTCATCTTTCGCTGATTGGTGTCTTGATTGCCGTTGGCGTTGGCGGCGGCCTTAGCTATAGCGGTCAGCGAGTTTTAGTCGAGGGTGAGAGTTTTGTAAACAACCTGGCCGGCTATGACTCTTTTGCTCCAGGCACTTTTTTCAGCGAAAACCAGTTGGTGCCCTTCAGCGTCAAACTCGATAAGTTTCAGGTCGATTTCTATCGCGATCCGACTCTCAAAAACACTGCAAATGCGGGGACCCCAACCGACTTTCGCGCCTATGTGACCACCACCATGGGCGCTACCGGTCGGCAGTCGAAGGGGCTCATCCGAGTTAACTACCCACTGGCCATGCCAAATGCCAACCTCTATTTGACTGGCAATGGCTATGCGCCGTCGATCACCGTTCGTGACACCAAGGGTCAGATAACCTACCAAGGCACCACCGCATTTTTACCTCAGGATGCTAACTACACATCGCTTGGTGTCATCAAGGTCACCGATGTGCCGAAGCAGTTCGGCATGATCGCCTTCTTCTATCCAACCGTTGGAACACTTTCGACCGGCGCACTTACCTCGCTTTATCCTGACGCCGCTCTGCCGCTGCTTTCGATGAATGTTTATGAGGGTGACCTCGGCATCAATGGTGGTGCACCAAAAAACGTTTTTGCCTTGGATGTTTCAAAAATGAAGCAGGTGGCTGGCGGAAAATCTGGCGTTAAGGGTCTTCGCTTGCAGCTTGGACAAACCGTTGCCCTGCCCAACGGTCTTGGCACCGTGACCTTCGATGGGCTTAAGCGTTATGCCTCGCTCGACGTCGACTATAACCCTGGCGGGGTTTGGGTCTTGGTTTTTGCTCTGCTGGCCCTCGCCGGTTTGATCACCGCGCTCTTGGTGCCAAGGCGACGAGTTTGGGTTCGCCGAACCGCCACCGGTTTTGAAATCGCAGCACTGGCCCGTGGCGATGACCCGACCCTCGAAAGGGTGGTTGGCGAACTTATAAGTCAGCTGGCCCCAAAGCAAACCTCCCGCACCAAAAAGGCAACCCCAACCCAGAAGGATGCAAGTGAATAACATCGTTTTGAACTCAGACCTGGCGGCAATTTCTCGTCTGGTTGTTGAAGGCGCAATGCTGGTCTACACCTTTGCCTTCTTGTCGTTTGTGATGCATTTGTCGCAGTTGGCAAGCACCAAAAAGGCCGTGCGTGCCGGCGCATCCAAGTTTGAGCGAACCGGAATCGTGCTGCTTATCATCGCCGCACTGATTCACGGCACCGGCGTTGTGCTTCGAGGCATTTCGGCCTCTCGTGTGCCTTGGGCAAACATGTATGAGTTCTCAATCACCGGCTCATTCATCGTCGTCACAATCTTCTTGTTCGCGCTTACCATCAAAGACATTCGACTGATTGCGACCTTTGTGGCCGGCTTCAACCTGCTGATTCTGGGCACCGCAGACACCATCTTCTACATTCAGGTGAAGTCGCTCATGCCGGCGCTGCAAAGCTATTGGCTGGTTATTCACGTGATGGTGGCCGTTTTGGCGACCGCGTTTTTCAACATTGCGGCCGCGCTTTCGATCGCCTACATTTTCAAAACTGCCAAGTGGGTAAAGGTTTCTAAGCTCAAGCTGGTTGATTTGATGCGTCGAATCTTGGCGCTGTTTCCGGCCGAAGAAAAGCTCGAGCGACTAAGCTATCGCTTCAATATCATCGGATTCATTCTTTGGACCTTCACGCTTATCGCCGGAGCCATCTGGGCCGAGCGCGCGTGGCACCG
>CAIPNT010000156.1 GCA_903866485.1 uncultured Micrococcales bacterium
GCCAAAGGCTCCGAGCGGGCCCAAATATCGCCCGCGTCGCAAGGCTAGATTCGCGCCAGCGCGCGGTCGTCGTGCCGTCGGCCGCAGAGCCATGGTTATTCCGGCCAGCCTGGCAACTTTGGCCTTGCTTGCCGGTTGTTCAACCAGCCATTCGACGGCGGCAGGCTCACCTAGTGCAAGCCCTAGCACGGCTAAGCAGGCTCCTCCCGTTGTAGTATCCAGTCAGTTGCAGCGAATTTTGGCAGATGTTGCATCGGCTGCGAATGCGGCCGACCTCAATAATGATAAAAAGTTGCTCGAACCTAGGTTTACCGGTCCAGCGCTAAACCTGCGTGCGGTGCACTATTTCTTGCGCTCTAAAGACAAGACCATTCCCGCGCTGCCAGCAATTGTGGCCCGGCCGATTTCATTCAGCCTGCCGGCGGCATCCAGCGCATGGCCGCGAACCATCATGGCGGTCACCGATGAGCCGGGGCAGACTGCTCTGCCTCAGCTGATTGTGTTGCAGCAGGCCGATCCGCGCTCTAACTACCAGGTTTGGTACACCGTTCGACTCATGCCTGGCGCCAAGATTCCCGAGGTGCCAGCCGCAACCGCAGGAGCCATTCCGGTTGGAGCAAAGTCGCTATTTTTGAAGGTGCCACCGCTTTCGTTGCCAGCATCCTACGGAGACCTCATTAACAAGGGGCAGAGCAGCCTTAGTGCCCAGTTGTTTGATGTCTCGAGAGACGAGTTTTATAAGCAGGTTTCAACCAGCCAGCAGCAGCAGGTCACCAACCTAAAAAACGGCAAGATCACGTTCACTCACTCACTTGGCGACAGCAACGTGCTGGCGTTGTCAACCTCGCAGGCTGGCGCCTTGGTTGCGGTCTACATGACCGACACCTACCTAATCAAGCCAACCAAACAGGGAAGTGCTGTGGGCGTATCCGGGCAAGAAGCTTTGATCCTGGGCGGAAACGGTTCAAGCAAAGGTGTCAGGTCTATCTATGGCAACATGATGCTCTTCTATGTGCCAGCGCTTTCTTCAAATAGCAAGATTCGTTTGATTGGTGTGACTCAAGGTCTCGTCAGCGTTAGGAGCCTTTAGTGTCAGATTTCATGTCGCGTGCCAGTTTGGCGGGAGCGGTTGACCTCTCTTCATTGCGTAAGCCAGAGCAGCCGATTGCAGCTCAGCAGCCGGTCAAGAAACCACAAGAGTTGTTAACCATGCCGAGCCTCGTGGCCGAGGGCAACGAGAACACGCTCAAGAATTTCATCGAGGTTTCAAGCCATGTTCCGGTGATCATCGAGTTCTATGCCGGATGGAGTGAGCAAAGCAAAGTTCTTTCGCCAAAGCTGGTCAAGCTCATCCAGGCCAAGGCCGGTCGACTTTTTTTGCTTCGCTTTGACCTCGAGAGCGACCTAAATGTAGCCAAGGCCTTTAAGGTTGGCACCGCCCCAACAGTTGTGGCCCTGCTGCGCGGTCAGCCCGTGCCATTGTTTGAGGGAGACCAGCCTGAGGCTAACCTCGAGGTTGTTTTCGATCGTGTTCTTGAGATTGCGGCCGAAAACAACATCTCGCAAACCATTGCGGTAAGTGCAGAAGATGAGCCGCAGGTCTTGCCTGCGCTGCCTCCTCGTCATCAAGCCGCCTTTGATGCAATCGACGCGGGTGACTATGCAGAAGCGGTAAAACAATATCAGTTGGCCCTAAACGAGAACCCTGGTGACACACTGGCTCAGGCCGGCATAGCACAGACCAAGTTGCTAATGCGCACAGATGGCATCGATTTTGAGAAGGTCTTGTCAGAGGCTCCTCAGACCATCGAACAGGTTTTGCTGCGAGCCGATGCCTGCATTGCCGTTGGTCATCCGGCCGAAGCTTTCTCGACAATTCTCACGCGATTTGCGGCAGTATTTGGTGATGAACGCGAGGTTCTACGCAAGCACCTACTAGACCTGTTTAGCATTTGCCCAGCCGACCTGCCTGAGGTTATCCAGGCTCGTAAGCAGCTAACCGCATTGCTCTATTAGTCAGCTGGTTTAAACCAAATCGCGCCAAGCGGCGGCACCGAAATCGTTGACGAGTGTGGCTGACCGTGCGAACCATCGCCATTGGCCTCGATTTGACCGAAGTTTCCAACTCCAGAGCCGCCAAAGATTTCGGCGTCGGTGTTTAGAATCTCATTCCACTTGCCGCTTTTAGGTAAGCCGAGCTTGAAGTCGTGATATGGATGACCCGAGAAGTTAACTACCACCGCGATTGGGTTGCCGGCCTCGTCATAGCGCAAAAAGCTCAGGATGTTCTGGTCGGCATTTCCGCCATCGATCCAAACAAAGCCGCTGTAGTGGTGATCTAGTTGCCACATCGACGGGTTGGCTACATAAATCTCATTGAGCGATGAAACCAGGTTTTGCAGCGCTCGGTGGCTCGGCTGATCGAGAATCCACCACTCCAAACCACGCTCTTGGTTCCACTCTGACTGTTGACCAAATTCAGAGCCCATAAACAACAACTGCTTGCCCGGGTGTGCCCACATGTAGGCCAGATAGGCGCGCACGTTGGCCAGTTGCTGCCAGCGATCGCCAGGCATCTTCGACAAAAGCGAACCCTTGCCGTGCACAACCTCATCATGACTGATCGGCAAAACAAATTTTTCATCGTATGCATAGAGCATTGAGAAGGTCAGCTCGCCGTGGTGATATTTGCGGTAAGCCGGATCTTTTTGAATGTACTCGAGGGTGTCATTCATCCAGCC
>CAIPNT010000157.1 GCA_903866485.1 uncultured Micrococcales bacterium
ACTATGGTCAGTTTGTTCGCATCAACTTTGCCTGCCGTCCGGCCAACATCCGTGCCGCTATCGACAAGATCGCCAACCAGGCCGCTAAGGCTAGGCGCTAGTTGCCCAGAGCCTGCTTGAGGTCATGCAGCAGGTCATCTGGGTGCTCTAGGCCAACTGACAGGCGCATCAAGTTCTCGGTAATGCCCATGGTGGCCTGAACCTCAGGGCTCAAGCGTCGGTGAGTTGTAGAAGCCGGGTGGGTGATGAGCGACTTGCTGTCACCAAGGTTGTTCGAGATGTCGATAACCTTCAGTGCATTCATAAATTTGAAGGTTGCGGCTTTGTCGCCGTCAACCGCAAACGCCACGGTCGAACCGCCGCCGCCCATCTGCCTCTTGGCCAAATCATATCCCTTGTGCGATTTCAAGAAAGGGTAAGAAACCAGCGAGATGCCATCTTGCTGAGCCAAGAACTCGGCAACCTTCAGCGCGCTCGAGTTCATTCGCTCAACTCGCATGGTCATTGTTTCAAGTGATTTAAGCAACACCCAGGCGTTGAAGGCGCTCATCGAAGGTCCGGTGTGGCGAGCAAAAGGCAAAACCTTGGTCTTAATGTATTCACGTGAGCCCAGGATGGCGCCACCCAGCACGCGGCCCTGGCCATCGATGTGCTTGGTCGCCGAATAGAAGACAACATCGGCGCCTAGCTCTAGCGGCTTCTGCATCACAGGCGAGGCCATAACGTTGTCAACCACGACGGTTGCACCGACCTTGTGAGCAAGCCTGCTGACCATTGCAATGTCAACAATTTCCATCAGCGGATTTGATGGTGTTTCGATCACCACCACCGCGGTTGGCTTGCTAAGAGCTGCCGCCCAATCCTTTTCCTCGGTGCCTTCAACAAGTTCGAAGGTGACACCCCATGATGGCAAAATTTCGGTGATGACTACATAGCAAGAGCTGAACATTGATGCTGAGGCAACAATGTGGTCACCCTGTTTGACTAAGCAGGCAACGGATGCAAACATCGCAGCCATGCCCGAGCTGGTGGCGAAACAGGCTTCTGCTCCCTCGATTGCGGCGAGGCGATCTTCAAACATCGCGACCGTTGGGTTTGAGAATCGGCTGTAGAGGTGGTGTTCGGTTTCATCCTTGAAGGCAGATTCGGCCTGCTCGGCAGAGTCATAGGTGAACCCAGAGTTTAGATAAAGCGCTTCGGCTCCCTCGCCAAATCCGCTGCGGGCGAGACCTCCGCGCACCGAGACGGTGTCGGTGTGCAGGTTCCAGTCGGGAAGCTGCGCATCGGTGAGGTCTGAATAGCCCCAGGGGCGAGTTCTCTTGGTCATTACTCGATTATATCGACAACTGCCGGTTTGCGGCTTGGCCATTCAACCAACAGCATCGCACTTGTCATGACAAATCCGCCGAGTATGGTCTTCAGCTGCAAGACTTCTTGACCTACGGCGACCGAGATTAGTGCGGTGAACACCACCTCAGCGGTGAGAATTATGGCCACCCTGGATGCGTCCATTTTTGACTGAGCCCAGGTTTGGATGAAGAAGGCGAATGCGGTTGCGAAGACCGCAGTAAACAAGATGGCAAACCATCCACTGAAGTCACCTGGCACCTGAATGCCATTGGGCACTGCGCCAATAAAGTTGATCAACGCAACAACCGCCAGTTGCACAACCGTAAGCGCGTAAGCATCGAGACCCTTAGACCAGGCTCCAAGCCCAACTATGTGGCCGGCAAACAGAATTGCGCAAAGCACCACCCAAAGCTGCCCGATCTCGATTGAGAAACCATTGATCGAAATCAGCCCTAAACCGATAGTTGCCAGTGCGACGCCCCAAATAACCTTGGCGCTGATCTTCTGCCGCATTAGCAACCAACCCAAAAGGGGAACGACCACCACATACAGTCCCGTGATGAAGCCGGTGATGGCCGCTGTGGTCATCGAAAGTCCGATGGTCTGGGTGATGTAGGCGCCGCCAAGCATGGCGCCAAGGAACAAGCCTTTTTTGAGCAAGTCTGGGGTGAATGAGAGCAACACACTTGGTTTGGCTGCCACCATAATCAGTGTTGCGATGGCAAATCGCAGTGCCAAGAAGTCATAGATCGGCTCACGATGAATAGCATCCTTCATCAAAACGAAGGCCGCACCCCAAACGATTGTGACCGTTAGCAAGGCAATTACGGCCCAATAGTTGCGTTTCATCCAGCCAGTTTATCTAGCGCTTTCCGGTTGCCACCGATTTAGCCATCGATGGAAAGACCAATCCGTGCATCGGCCACACCGACCACCAGTAGGCATGACCGAGCAAGCCCTTCGGTGCATAGATCGCTCGCTGTGTCACGGTGCAACCGCCATCGTTATCGGCAACCACTGAAAACTCTAACCAGGCCAATCCGGGCATGCGCATCTCGGCTCGAAGCCTCAGCAGCGAGCCGCGATCGAGGGCTTCAACGCGCCAAAAGTCGAGGGCATCGCCAACCAGAAGGTGATTTGGGTCGCGACGACCGCGTCTCAGGCCGGCGCCTCCGATCAACTTGTCAGCGAGGCCACGAAGCCTCCAAGCCCAGGTTGCCGTCGAATAGCCGTTGTCTCCACCGATGGCTTCGATGCGACTCCAAACCTTGTCAACTGGGTCTTTTGACTTGACCACTCGCACATCTGTGTAGAGCGAACCTCCGGCCCAGTTTGGGTCGGTGGGCAAAGGTTCAGAAGGCGAACCCGGAAAAGATGCGTTGGTCCAGCGAGTTTCCACGCGGGCATCCTTGATCTTGGTCAAGGCAAGTTTTACAGCGGTTGAGAATGGGGTCAGGCCGCCTTCAGGGTCGGGGATGAGTGACCTAATCTGGTCGTTGCCCACCACAACCTCATTTTTAAGACTGGCAACCAGGCGTCGGGCCAATGTGTATGGCACCGGTGTAACCAAACCAACCCATCCGCTTGAAAGTCTTGGCGTCAACACCGGCACTGGGATGATGATCCGCTTTCTTAGGCCTGCGGCTTCGGCGTACTTTTCCATCATCTGCTTGTAGGTATAAATCTCGGGTCCACCAATGTCGAAGGTGCCGTTAATTTCGGGTGCAAGGGCAGCGGCTCCGACCAGATAACGCAACACGTCGCGAACTGCAATCGGTTGAATGCGCACCTGAACCCACTTTGGCACGGTCATGATTGGCAAGCGCTCGGTCAAATAGCGCAGCATCTCAAACGATGCGCTGCCCGAGCCGATCACGACCGCCGCTCGAAGCTCTGCGGTTGGAATGCCTGAGTCTCTAAGAATCGCTCCGGTGTCGGCGCGAGATTGCATGTGTGGAGAAAGTTCTTCATTCGGCGCGATGATGCCGCCCAGATAAACGATTCGTCGAATCTTGGCTGACTTTGCACAGCGCACAAAGTGTTCGGCTAACTCGCGCTCTTTGGTTTCAAAGTCGTCTTTAGACATCAGCGCGTGAAGCAGATAATAGGCTACGTCGGCACCGGTCATCGCGCCCTTTAGGGCCACTTCGTCGTTGGCATCGCCTTCAAATATTTCAACGCGATCAATCCACGGATGGTCTTTAAGGCGACTCGGGTTTCGAGCCAGAACTCGCACACGATAGCCGTGATTTAGCAGCTCGACGACAAGTCTTCCGCCAATGTAGCCGGTGGCGCCGGTTACCAGGCACAGAGCTGGCTCACCGTTGGCAGACTTTAAAACGGGCAATCCTGCACTCAGCGAGTTGGTCATATTGCACTCAAGTGTGCGGTTGCCAATATTGTTCCCCGTCCAGACGGTTTATTGGTTAGGTGGGCCGGGTGTATAGGTCTCGATAGCCACTATCTGGCGCTTCTTGCCCAGCGCAGTTTTGGTCATGTGCACGACGGTCATTTCGCCAGGCGCCAAAGTTAAAGTCTCGTTTAGCTTGGCAAACTGATCGTCGTTGCCATATTTGCCGATTGCAGCAACAATGGTCGGCAGTGCCGGGCGGTGGGTGCAAATAACCACCGATCGACCATCTTCAATTAGGTCGCGAATAACCTTGGTGGTGCGTTTAGGGCCGTTTGCGTTGCCAAGTTCGCTTAGCTGTGATCACTCAATCAACTTGATATTGCGTTTTATTGCGTATGGCTCGAGCGTGGTGCGACAGCGCACCCACGAGCTGGTCACGAGACGCTGGGGTGCGAACGCACCAATAAGTGGCACAAGTGCTGTTGCCTGAAGCAGTCCAGCCGGCAAAAGAGGGCGGTGACCATCGTCTAGGCCCTTGCCGCCCTTCCAG
>CAIPNT010000158.1 GCA_903866485.1 uncultured Micrococcales bacterium
GAGATTCACTCGGCTCGTTGGGGTTTGGTGCCACGATGGTCAAAGGGCGGGCCCGCCGAAGGGGCTCCGCTAATCAATGGCCGCATCGAGAGCCTTCTTGAAAAGCCTTCTTTCAAAGATTCGGTGGTTCGTCGCCGCTGCGTGATTCCGGCATCCGGTTACTACGAGTGGCACGTTGCCGAAGATGGCACCAAGCAGCCTTTTTACATCAATGCCGGCCCGGATGGCATGTTCGCGCTTGCCGGACTCTATGAGTGGTGGGCAGACCCAATCAAGGATGCCAAGGACCCGTCTCGATGGCTTTTGTCGGCGACTACGCTGACTAAGGCCTCTTGCCCTGAGTTGGGTCACATTCACGACCGTAACCCGGTCTTGCTGTCTCCAGACACCTTTGAAGCCTGGCTAGACCCACACATTGAAGGCGACCAAGACTTACTAGATGCCATAGCGATCGATTCAGACCTGGTTGCCGCCGAAGCCGAATTCTTCAAAGTTGACCCCGAAGTCGGTCAGGTTCGCAATAATTCTGCCGAGCTTATTAAGCCGCTTTAGACACGCCCGGGGCTGCATAAAACCCCTCTTCAATTTGAATTGTCTGACCCTTTTCCTACACTCTTAACGTTCGAACATATGTTCGAATAAACGAGAGGATGGATCATGCAGCGAATCGACGAAAACGTCTTGGTTTCGACCAACCAGAACGGTGAACCGGTCGGGTTTTTGTGGCGTGACTCCAACTACAAAGTTCGAGCTCGACCAATCCGATGGTACGCAAGACGCGATTGGTGGCTAGAAGCCATGCGTGTTCAGCGCGGGGTTGGCGCGAGCGTTCTAGAGGTCGAGGTTTGGCGCATGCTGGCCTCGAAGCGAGAAGAACCCGAGGTCGCAAATAAGACCCAGTTCGAAATAGTGCACAGCAAAGATGGAGCGGCCGGCGAAAAGAACATTTGGCGACTCCTTCGGGTCTACGACTAGGCGCCTGAGGAGTCATCGTGAATGGTTTTACCCATCTGCACGTGGCTTCGGCTTTCTCTGGTCACTACGGGGTCACTAGACCCGAAACAATGGCAGAGGCGGTCGCGGCCACCGGCTCAAACGCACTCGCCATAACAGACCGAGATGGCCTGTACGGTTCCGTAAAACACATCGGCGCCTGCCTGAAGCTTGGTATCTCCCCCATAGTTGGCGTCGATTTAGCCATCCTTGATGAAAGCGGCTCGGTCTTAGCTAGAAGCGCCATATTGGCTCAGGGGCATAATGACGGCAAAGGCTGGGCAAAACTCTGTGAGATTGTGTCGGTGGCGCACTCATCAAGAGGGCGCAGCGGGCAAATACGTAAAGAAGCTCAAATCGGAATCAAGCGAAGCGAGCTTTCTCGCTTGCTCGCGGTTGATGGCGGCTGCACTATTTTGCTTGGCCCAGACAGCGATGTCGGTCGTGCCGTATTGACCGGCCCTAAACAACTCGCAACGTCTCTACTTGGGGCTTGGCGAGAAATGTTTCAATACCCGGCAACCCTCGGGGTTGAAATCGTGAGCCACCTAACTGAGCCAGGCACTGCCTATTCAACCGAACAAGCCAATCGAATGTTGCACCTTGCCGATTCGCTTTCGATTCCAACCGTCTTAACCAATGCGGTTCGCTATTTAGAACCAGACGATGCCCTAACCGCTGACGTATTAGATGCCGCGAGACACTTGGAGGCACTTGGTCTATTTACGCCGCAACCCAACGCCCAGGCTTGGCTGAAGCCGGCGATTTCAATGCAGGCCTTGGCAATCGAGATTTGCGGTGAAGCCAGCCGAGCTCTTCAGCTGCTTGACTCAACCGAACGCTTAGCCGATCGTTGCCGACTAGACCCTGTCGCAGACTGCGCATGGGGTAAACCAAAAACCCCAGAGAAGAGCGCGCTCGGCATCGAAGGCAACCCCTTTGAAGTGCTCTGGCAAAAGGCGCACGCCGGCATCGATTACTACTACCGAGGAGCCAACGCGGCCATGACTTCTCAGGTTTATCACCGATTGGGCCAAGAGCTAATCACCATCAATAAGCTCGGCTTTGCCACCTATTTCTTAACCGTTGCCGACGTAGCACAAATGATTCGCGATATGAAAATTAGAAGCCAGGCAAGAGGCTCAGGTGCCGGCTCGCTCACCAACTATCTGCTTGGCATCAGCGGCGTCGACCCAATCGAACACGACTTGCTGTTCGAGCGCTTTCTAAGCACCGAGCGATCGAGTCTGCCCGACATCGATATCGATGTTGAGTCGGCTAGAAGACACGATATCTATCGAGCCATTTTCAAGCGTTACGGAAGCAGCCGAGTCACCCTACTCTCAATGCAATCTACCTATCGAGGTCGAGGGGCCATGCGCGATTCGGGGCTGGCACTTGGTTTAGAAGATGACGAAATTGACGACATAGCAAAAAATATGTGGCGGTTCAGCGCCCGAAGCGTTAGAGGCGCGCTCGGCACTAAACCCGAATTGGCGGCCCTTGCC
>CAIPNT010000159.1 GCA_903866485.1 uncultured Micrococcales bacterium
AGCCTCGGCCTTGATGTCGCCAAGACCATCGATTGCGTTGCCCAGTGGGTCAACTACACGGCCCAAGAAGTTGTCGCCAACCGGAACAGAAAGAACTTCACCGGTGCGGTGAACTTCCATGCCCTCAACGATGCCTTCGAAGTTTCCGAGAACAACGGTACCGATCTCACGCTCGTCTAGGTTCAGGGCTAGGCCCAGAGTGCCATCGGCGAACTTGAGAAGCTCGTTGGCCATTGCACTTGGTAGGCCTTCAACGTGAGCGATGCCGTCACCGGCGTCGATTACGTGGCCTACTTCTGTGCGAGAAGCCTTGGCTGGCTCATAAGACTTTACGAAGTCTTTTAGAGCGTCGCGAATCTCGTTCGGGCTGATTTTCAGATCTGCCATCTCGTTCCTCTACTTCTGGGGCGAACCCCGGTTGGTCTTTCTAGGCCAGTCGCCGAAACGACTGAAGTTTGTGGGTCAGTTCGCTATGCGAGCTGAAGTTTTGCTTGCTGCAGTCGTGAGCTGAGGCTTCCGTCAAGAATCTCGCCCGCGACCTGAACCTTGATGCCTCCGAGGATTGACTCGTCAATCTCAACGTTTAGCTTCAGGCTGTGGCCGTAAGTGTTTGCCAGTGCAGCCTCGAGACGCTCGAGCTGCTTTGCACTGACCGGAGCGGCCACGGTTACGGTTGCCACGAGTCGCTCGGCGTAGGCAGAAACCTGCTTGCCGAACTGCTCTAGCACAACTGCAACGCGACGACGGCGAGCACCGGTAACTGCACGACGAATTAGAACTGCACCTTCAGGGCTGGTCTTTCCGTTGATTAGCGCATCGGTTAGCGCAAGCTTGGCCTCGTCTGAAGCCGCACGGTTACCCAGAGCAAACTGCAGCTCTTGGTCTGACTCGACGGCTAGCTTGAATGCGAACAGTTCGCTCTCAACACTGGCAAGGCCCTTGCCCTTTGCGGCAATGGCTGCCACGGTGAAGACCGCGAGCTGCTCGAAGGCAGCTACTAGGTCTTGACCGGTTGACCAGCGAAGTTCAACTAGAGAGCCGATGAACTCAAGTGCCAGTGCCGAAATGCTCTTGCCGAAAACTGCGGTAAGTGCGCCTGACTTGGCCTTTGCCTCGGCGGAAGGGTCCGAGAGGATGCTTCGCAGCTGAGATGACTCTGCGATGGCTGCGCCAACCGCGAAGATCTCTTCTGCAAACTTGAGGTCAGCCTTGGCAAGCAGAGGGGTCAATGCCTCTTTAGCCGCAGCTAGTGACTGTCTAGTTGAACTTGCCATTACTTCTTCTTGCCTGCTTTGGTTTTCGAATCAGCGGCTTCGAGGTCGGCCAAGAACTGGTCGACGACGCCGGTTGCAACTTTTTCGTTCTTCAAGCTGGCACCGACAACGCTTGAGGCAAGGTCGATGGCTAGTGAGCCAACCTCTGCGCGAAGCGAGATAAGTGCTGCCTGACGCTCGGCTTCGATTTGAGCCTTTGCGGTCGCGGTTAGTCGAGCTGCCTCCGAAGCTGCCTGCTCCTTGAGTTCAGCAAGAATCGCTGCACCCTCGGCGCGTGCCTCTTCACGAATGGTCGCTGCCTCGGCGCGTGCCTGGGCCTGCTCGGCTTCGATGTTCGCAGTCTTGGCTGCCGCCTCGGCCTGGGCCTTTTCGGCTGCCTCGAGGCGACCTTCGATTGCCTCGGTGCGAGAGTCAAGATTCTTCTTGAAGTTCGGTAGAACGCGAACCCAGAAGAATGCCAACAGAATTACGAAGACAACCGACGACCACAGGAGATCGGCTGGAGCAGGAAGGAGCGGGTTATGTGCCTGCCCCTCCGCTGCGGCCTCGATGATCCTAGAAATCATGGTTTAGATCCTGACTGACTAAGCGAAGATGAATGGGGTTGCAAGACCGATAAGCGCAAGTGCTTCGGTGAATGCGATACCAAGCCACATGGTGACCTGTAGCTTTGCAGCTAGCTCTGGCTGGCGAGCGATTGACTCGATGGTCTTTGAAACAACAAGACCTACACCAATGCCAGGACCTACGGCTGCTAGGCCGTAGCCGATTACTGCGATGTTGCCTGAGATTGCGGCGATGTTAGATACGTCCACTTGTTTATCCCTTCCGTGGTTTGAAACTGACGGTTGTCAGTCTCGATTAGTGCTCGTCTGCCAAGGCCAACTGAATGTAGACCGTGGTCAGCAGAGTAAATACATAGGCCTGTAGAAACGCAACCAACATCTCAAAGAGAGTGAATACGAATCCAAACAGGAAGGTTCCTGCTCCGAAAGCCTTGAAGAAGCCGTCGGCACTGAACAGGAAGAATGAGGTTGCCGAAAAGCAGAGCACTAGCAGCAAGTGGCCAGCGATCATGTTCATGGTCAAACGAAGAGCAAGCGTGATTGGGCGCAGGATGCAGGTCGAGAGCAACTCGATAGGAGTCACGAGGATGTAGAAAGCGGCAGGAACACCTGCAGGGAACAGCGAGTTCTTGAAGAATCCAACGCCGTGCTTCTTGACACCTGCGTAGATGAAAGTGAAGTATGCGGCAATCGCCAAGACGAATGGCAAGCCGATAAGCGCTGTGCTGGCAATGTTTAGCGACGGGATGATGCCGGTCACGTTCATGCCCAAGACGATGAAGAAGATGGTTGTTAGCAGCTGCACGAAGCGGTCGCCGTCGGTGTCGCCAAGCTGCTCGTGGGCGATGCTCTTGCGAACAAAGTTTAGAGAGATTTCACCCATCAACTGAAAGCGCGATGGAACATACTGCTTGTTTTTGTAGGCTTTTTTGAAAGTGCCCGACCACAGGAAAAACAGCACCAAAATCAAAGTGGTGACCAGAAGACGAATCATCATGATTCGGTTGAGTTCAAATGGGGTGCCAGCGAAAAGAATCACCTGAGGATAGAACTCGCCAATGTTTGGCGCCTCAAATGAACTGCCCGACGTATCGGTGGTGGCTGCGGTTAGCAGACCTAGAGCTTGAGCTAGCAGTTTGTACTCCTGTTTCGGGGCAAGATTATTCAGCCTTGCGGCGATTTACAGTGTGGTGAAGGCACAGAAAACCCCTGCGACATCCCCATGAGTCTAGCAGTAAAAACCCTTTGAAAATCGAGGTTTGGCGCGGTTTTTGATTTTTTAAGTATGCAAGCGGTTTAGTTTTCGCCGATGGTGATGCGCGACCGCAAAACCACCAGCGAATCAATCACCAGCGTGCCCAAAATTGAGGCCACGAGGGTGAAGAACAGCACCGGCTTGGCCCCGCCTACGATAAGCCCTTTGAGGGTTGCGATTAGCACGACAAAACCGATCAGTTTAAAGATCCATCCGCCCAAAACAACACCGAAAAAGCCACCCAGCGACAACCGCCCACCCAGGTAGACGCTCAGTGCCGTTAGAGCGCCGAAGACAAAAGCCAGACCGGCGCCAATCAGGGCCGCCGCCAGTCCGAGCGAGCCCGCAAAAAGCCATCCGAGAATGCCGCCAACGACAGCAATTGTGGCCACCAGCAGAAGGCTCTGTTTTAGCACGGTCGCGAAGACCTGCTTGGTTGAAGTTGGGTTAGCCATTGGTGACTTCTTTCGTGATTCGTTGGCGGCGGCGCAGCATTGGCCAAAGCGTATATAGCAGGGCAAGCACGAGGCCAATCGATGCGAATGACCAGACCATCCAAGGCTGCATAAAGAAAAACAGCAGGCAAGTGATTGAGATGAGAGCGGTCCAAACATAGAACACCAGCACAGAACCCAGGTGGGTGTGACCAAAGTCTTGAAGTCGGTGGTGAATGTGTTGGCGGTCGGCGGCAAACGGCGACTTGCCCGCGCGCAGTCGGCGCAGCACGGCCAAGGTGAAGTCAAGCAGCGGCAAAATCAAAATGGCCAGCGGCAAAATCAACGGGATGAACGCTGGCAAGAAATCGCCCTTGGCTGCTACATGCGGGTCAACCTGACCGGTTACGGTAAGGGCAGAAACTGCCATAAGCATTCCAAGCAGCATCGCTCCGCTATCGCCCATAAAGATCTTGGCTCGGTGCCAGTTATAGGGCAAGAAACCCACGCACATGCCGATCACGATGGCCGAAAGCACCGATGCCAGGTTGAAGTAGTTGGTTGGTGAGGTTTGCTGGGCCAGCAGATAACTGTAGGCAAAGAACACCGAGGTGCCGATCAAAACAACTCCGGCCACCAAGCCATCCAGACCATCGATGAAGTTGACCGCGTTCATCACCAAAACGGTCAAAAAGACCGTGGCTACAAACGATAAACCGAAGCTGCCGATGGTGATGCCCGCAATCGGAAGCGATACGATTTGCACGCCCTGCCAGGCCAAAATGCCGGCGACCACAAACTGACCGGCAAGCTTCAGCGTCCAGTCGAGGTCATAGAGATCATCCAAGAAACCGATCAGGGTGATAAGAAATGCCGCGCCTAAAATTGCCAGGATGCGACTCGGTTCGACAAAAACACTCTCAAACCATCCGAGGCTAGCTGAGAAGGCAAGTGCGGCGGCAAAACCGGCGAACATGGCGACGCCACCGAGCCTTGGCGTAGGGCGGGTGTGCGAGTCGCGTGCGCGAATCTGAGGATAAAGCTTGTATTTATGGCTGATTCTGAGCGTAACGAAGGTGCCCAAAAAGGTTACCGCCGCCGCAAAGAGCATGGTGAGCAGGTAGGCGCGCACTATCCGGCTGCGCTCTCGAGCAGGTCACCGGCAATAGTTCTAATCTTGTCGGCGCTGAGCGCACCCGCTCGAACGATGCGAATCTTGCCGGTTGTGACCAGCTTGCCGTCGATCCAACTATCTTGCAGCGAGGTTAGGTCAATAATGGTCGAGGCTTGCCCCTTTGGGCTGGTTCCACCATCCAGATAGACCTGAACGCTGTCGCCAAGGTAGTCGGCCGCCTGAGAGCAAGTGATGGCCGCAGGTTCGCCGGTTAGGTTGGCGCTTGAAACCGCCATCGGCCCCACTTCTTCAAGCAAAGCTAGGGCAATCTTGTGGTCTGGCATTCGCAGTGCAACCGTGCCCTTGGTCTCGCCCAGGTTCCAGTCGAGTGAAGGCTGAGCCTTGAGAATCATGGTCAACGCTCCTGGCCAAAAGGTCTCGGCGAGGCGCATTGCCACCTCTGGAATGTTGTCGGCTAGGGCCTGAAGCGTGTTGGTGTTGGCGATCAGCACCGGAGGCGGCGACTGCGGGCCGCGACCCTTGGCCGCGAGCAGCGCCTCAACACCCTTGGCCGAAAAGGCATCGCAGCCGATGCCATAGACGGTGTCGGTTGGCATGACCACTAACTCGTTTCGACCAAGCGACACCTTGGCCAGGCGCATTCCGGTGAGCAGGTCGGTGTCGATTGAACAGTCATAAATTCTTACGGCCACGTTTGCAACACCTCTCTGTTTTAGCTTCGGCTAGATCTTTTTGATGGCTGTGACCGCTCGGTCTCGACCGGTTAGATCTTGATGAGGTCGAACTTCACTCCATCCATCAGCCAATAGTAGTTGACACACCTGCATCGATTGAGAGTCTGCGTGTTCGACGATTAGCGCGCCACCCGGTTTGAGCAGTCTAAGTGCGGTTGCCGACACCAGATGCATCACAGACATGCCGTCGTCTCCGCCATAAAGGGCAAGGGCTGGGTCGTGCAATCTGACTTCTTCATCTCGCGGAACCGCAGCTAACGGAATATAAGGAGGGTTTGAAGCGACAACATCGACCATGCCATCGAGTTCGGCAAAGGCATCGTCAAGGTCACCAAGCACCAGGGTTGCATCGCATTGGTCTCGATAGGTCTCAAAGTTTGCCGAGGTAAATTTGTGGGCCTCAGGCGACTTTTCAACGGCAAAAATCTTTGCACTCGGGTTTTCGGTGGCCATGGCAAGGGCGATCGCACCTGAGCCGGTGCCTAGGTCAACCGCAATTGCCCGCTCCTCACCAGACGCAAAGGCATCATGGATAGCGTCGATAGCCAACTGCGCCACGAATTCTGTTTCCGGGCGCGGGATAAAAACTCCCTTGCCGACTGCGAGTTCAAGCTGCCTGAAGTAGGCGATTTGGGTGATGTGCTGCAGTGGTTCGCGCGCGAAGCGGCGACCATAAAGTTGGGCGAGTTGTTCTGCCTGCTTTTCTTCGATTGAAGCGCCCATGAGAATCTGGGCCTGCACTCCCCCGCGGCTTAGACCAAGGATGTGCCCGGCGAGAAGTTCGGCATCGGCTAGAGCCGAGTCGATTCCCACCGACTCGAAACGCGCAGCCGCATGCCGAACCAGGTCGCCAAGTAACACGAGCGGCTCGCTACTTAGCTTCACCGATTGCGGCTAGGCGAGCCTCTTCATCCATCTGGATTGCCGACTGGATGACTGGCTCGAGAGCGCCATCCATGACTGCATCTAGGTTGTAAGCCTTGTAACCGGTGCGGTGGTCTGCGATGCGGTTCTCAGGAAAGTTGTAGGTGCGGATGCGCTCCGAACGGTCAACCGACTTCACCTGAGACTTGCGGGCCGCAGACTGCTCGGCCTCTAGTGCCTCTTGCTGGGCAGCTAGTATGCGGGCACGAAGCACGCGCATACCAGCTTCGCGGTTCTGAAGCTGCGACTTTTCGTTCTGCATTGCGACGGTAATACCGGTTGGCAAGTGAGTGATTCGAACGGCCGAGTCGGTGGTGTTAACCGACTGACCACCGGGGCCAGAAGAACGGTAAACGTCAATTCGAAGATCGTTCTGGCTGATCTCTACTTCTTCTGGCTCATCAACTTCAGGAAACACGAGCACGCCCGCCGCCGAAGTGTGAATTCGTCCCTGAGTTTCGGTTGCCGGAACACGCTGAACTCGGTGAACTCCACCCTCATACTTCAGGTGAGCGTGAACTCCCTGGGCAGGGTCGGTGGTGTTCGACTTGATCGCCAATTGAATGTCTTTTATGCCGCCGAGGTCAGACTCGTTCTTGTCAAGAATTTCGGTCTTCCAACCCTTGGAGTTGGCGTATTGCAGGTACATGCGAAGCAGGTCGGCTGCGAATAGCGCTGATTCAGCACCACCTTCACCGGCCTTGATTTCCATGATGACGTCACGGCCGTCATCCGGGTCGCGAGGAATCAGCAAGCGGCGCAACTTCTCATTGGCCTCGTGCAGCTTCTGCTCGGTTGCCGGAACCTCTTCAGCAAACGCTTCATCCTCTTTGGCAAGTTCTTTGGCTGCAGCAAGGTCATCCGTGAGCGAATTGACCTGGTTGTAGGCATTGATGATTGCACTCAGCTCGGCATAGCGGCGGTTAAGCTTCTTCGCCAGAGCTGGGTTGCCGTGCAGTCCCGGGTCAGACAGTTGAGTCTGAAGCTCGGTGTGTTCGGCAATTAGGGGTTGAACCGATGAAAGCAATTTTTACTCCGAGTCAGAACCGGTTGGAACTGGCATTGACTTCTGAACCTGCATTAGAAACTCGACGTTGCTCGAGGTTTCCTTTAGGCGGCTCAAAACAAGCTCGAGTGCCTGCTGTTGCTCTAGACCAGCTAGGGCACGGCGAAGCTTCCAAACAATCTTGGTCTCATCCGGGCTCATCAACATCTCTTCGCGACGGGTGCCCGAAGCGTTGACGTCAACGGCTGGGAAGATGCGCTTGTCAGCAAGTGCGCGTGACAGGCGAAGCTCCATGTTTCCGGTTCCCTTGAACTCTTCGAAGATAACCTCGTCCATCTTTGAACCGGTCTCAACGAGTGCGGTTGCCAGGATGGTGAGCGAGCCGCCGTCCTCGATGTTGCGGGCTGCACCGAAGAAGCGCTTTGGTGGGTAAAGCGCCGACGAATCGACACCACCAGAAAGGATGCGGCCAGATGCAGGTGCGCTCAAGTTGTAAGCGCGGCCCAGGCGGGTGATCGAGTCAAGAAGAACTACAACGTCGTGACCAAGCTCAACCAAACGCTTTGCGCGCTCGATAGCCAACTCGGCGACGGTGGTGTGGTCTTCAGCAGGGCGGTCGAAGGTTGA
>CAIPNT010000160.1 GCA_903866485.1 uncultured Micrococcales bacterium
TCAGGTGCCAGGCGAATACTTTCCAGCTGCCAAGTCTGCCGGCAAGAGCATCCACCAGCACCTAACCGACCTGGCATTTGAAGAACAGGTCGGCGAACACGGATTGGTGGCTCTCGACTGGCACAGCGGCAATCGCTCGGTGTTGGTTGATCACGAGCTGAGCGGGCTGGTTCTCGGTGCAACGCTGACCACCCGCCCAGAGCAGATCTATCGCGCGCTTCTCGAGGCGACCGCGTTCGGCACTCGCAAGATTGTCGAAACTTTTTCCGCATCTGGTGTTCCGGTGAACGAGTTCATCGTTGCCGGAGGCCTTCTAAAGAATCAGCAGCTGATGCAGCTCTACTCGGATGTCACACGCCTTCCGCTTTCAACCATTGCCAGCGAGCAAGGCCCGGCTCTTGGTTCGGCCATCCACGCGGCGGTTGCCGCCGGAGCCTACCCAGACATCCGTGCCGCCGCCGAGGCAATGGGCAAGTCGAACCGTGGCGTCTATCAGCCGAACGAAGCGGCCGCCGCCAAGTATGACTTCTTGTATGCCGAGTATGACCGCCTGCACGACTACTTCGGTCGCGGTGAAAACGACGCAATGAAGCGCCTAAAGGCAATCAAGCGCGGCGAGTTCGTTGCCAGTTCCGACCGAGGTTCGCGTGCCGGGGCAACATCAAATGGCGGCACCAATTCCACTCAACCAACTTCACGGGCTGCGACCATCGCCGCCACTCGCAAACGTGTCGCCGACCTGCACAATGAGCTGGTTCGCAACGAGCTTGTGGTCTGGACCGGCGGAAATATTTCGGAACGCATTCGATTCGATGATGGCAGTGAAGACCTCATGGCGATTAAGCCATCCGGGGTTAGCTATGACGACCTTCGAGCAGAAGATATTGTCATTTGCGACCTCAACGGCATAGTGATCAACGGAGCTCACAAAGCATCGAGCGACACCAACTCGCACGCCTATGTTTATCGGAACATGCCTGAAGTGAACGGTGTCGTGCACACGCACTCGACCTATGCAACTGCTTGGGCGGCCACCGGCAAGGAAATCCCTTGCGTTCTAACGGCGATGGCCGACGAGTTTGGTGGCCCGATTCCGGTGGGTCCGTTCGCCATCATTGGCGACGACACCATTGGCCAGGGAATCGTCGCAACCCTCAAGGGCAAGCGCTCGACCGCCGTGCTGATGCAGAACCACGGTGTTTTCACCATTGGCACCAGTGCCAAGTCGGCTGTGAAGAGCGCCGTGATGTGCGAAGACGTCGCCCGCACTGTGCACCTAGCCCAGCAACTCGGGCCGCTTATTCAAATCGCTCAAGAGCAGATCGACTCGCTTTATAACCGCTACCAAAACGTTTATGGCCAATAGGCCGAGACAGAAGAAATCATGACCAAGCAGATTTGGTTCCTCACCGGCAGCCAGGAACTCTATGGCCCGGAAACGCTCGCCCAAGTGGCCGAGCAGTCTCAGGCAGTTGTCGCAGGTATCGCCGCCAGGCTCGGCAGCCCTGTCGAACTTGTTTGGAAGCCAGTTCTCAAGACTTCAGACGCGATTCGTCGCATCATGCTCGATGCCAGTTCTGACGATGACTGCATCGGTGTGATCACCTGGATGCACACCTTCAGCCCGGCCAAGATGTGGATTGCCGGCCTCGAAGCCTTGCAGAAGCCACTGCTTCACCTTCACACTCAGGCCAACCAGTCACTGCCTTGGGCAACCCTCGACATGGACTTCATGAACCTCAACCAGGCAGCGCACGGCGACCGCGAGTTCGCTCACATCGTTAGCCGCATGGCCGTTGCCCGCAAGATCGTGGTCGGTTCACCAGAGAGCCAGTATGTGGCCGACCGCATCGATGCCTGGGCCTGGGCTGCAATCGGTTGGCACACCAGCCAACACCTCAAGGTCGCCCGCTTCGGCGACAACATGCGCTTTGTTGCCGTGACCGATGGCGACAAAGTCAGCACGCAGATGAAGTTCGGCATCAGCATCGAAGGCTATGGCGTGAATTCGCTGGTCGAGGCCGTGGCAAACGTTAGCGATGCCGAGGCTGAGGCATTGGCCGCAGAATACGAAGCCCAGTATGACGTGGCAGCCGAGTTGCGTGCCGGCGGCGCCCGCCACGAGGCGCTCGTCTATGCAGCCAAGCAAGAGATTGCGCTACTGAGCATCCTTGAACCAGGGGGCTTCCAGGCATTCACCACTAACTTCGAAGACCTTGGCGAACTTCGCCAGCTTCCTGGTCTAGCCGTTCAGCGCCTGATGGCCCGCGGCTATGGTTTCGGCGGCGAGGGCGACTGGAAGACCTCGGCTCTTGGAGCGATCTTGAAGACCATGGCGCCTACCGTCAAGGGAACCTCTTTCATGGAGGACTACACCTATCA
>CAIPNT010000161.1 GCA_903866485.1 uncultured Micrococcales bacterium
CAAGCTGGGCCTGAAGCGCATCTTCGTCAGAAAATAAGGCGCGAGGCTAGTCGTCGAAGGGGTCGGCGATGCCGATGTAAACGGTTTCGAGGTATTCTTCGATGCCCTCACGACCGGCGCAACCCACATATGCCTTCAAATTGACGACATGGATTTGGCATACTCAACCTTGGTCGAGCGCGGGGCTGTATTCAATGCCCCACCGGTGACACTCACCGATGGCGACCTAGCCGGATCGCGCTGGGCATACCTGCGAGACCCAGACGGTATTCAGCTAGAAATCTGGGCTCAGCCTAAGTAGCGAGCCCCGAGCGAGGCGGCAAGTTATGCCGACCGCTGGGCGAGACCTGTGCGAATTACTTGTACTCTCCGACGAGGCGAACTGCGCCGCCGTCGACACCCTTTGCGCCCTGCACGTAGTCGGCCAAGGCAGCGCCGGTAGGGGCATCCTGAATTTCGCCGAGGTTCCAGGTGTGCACACCAAGTTTGGTTAGGGTTTCGGCAACCGCTTCGGCCTTGTCGGCTTCAACCACAACCGCCTGACCGAGACCAAGGTTCCAGGTGCCCTCAACCGACTCGAGCGAAAAGTCGCCCCAGCTGGCCAGCACCTTGAAAACCTCTTGCGGGGTCCAGGTTGAACGGTGAACGTCGAGTGCAACGCCCTGCGGCAACACTCGAGCAATGTTGGCCGCGATGCCTCCGCCGGTGATGTGACTCATGGCGTGCACTGCCGAGCCAAGTTCGCTCTCGAGCAGGCTGTTCAAAACTCCGGTATAGAGCGCGGTTGGCTCGAGAAGCTTTTCACCGAGAGAGATGCCGGCAAACTCGGGCACCTGATCGGTGTATGAATAGCCCATGTCGCGAACAATCTTGCGCACGAGCGAATAGCCATTTGAGTGCAAACCGGATGACTGCATGCCGAGCACAACGTCACCAACACGCACGTTCTGAGGGCCAAGCAGCTTGGCTGCGTCAACAACGCCGACCGCGGCACCGGCCACGTCATAGTCATCCACGCCTAGAAGGCCAGGGTGCTCTGCAGTCTCGCCGCCGACCAGGGCAACGCCCACCGCCGAACAAGCCTGAGCGATGCCGCGCACGATGTCGGCGATGCGTTCTGGCACAACCTTGCCGCAGGCGATGTAGTCGGTCATAAACAGAGACTTTGCGCCAACCACAACGATGTCGTCGACAACCATGCCAACCAGGTCTTGCCCAATGGTGTCGTGCTTGTCGATTGCCTGGGCGATGGCAACCTTGGTGCCAACACCGTCGGTTGAGGTGGCCAAGAGTGGGCGGTCATAAGACTTCAAGAATGAGACGTCCATCATTCCGGCGAAGCCGCCGAGGCCACCCATCACGAGGTCGTTGTGAGTGGCGCCAACGGCACGCTTCATCAGCTCAACAGCTAGGTCGCCTGCTTCGGTGTCTACGCCTGAAGCAGCATAGGCATTACTCATGGATGTGAACGCTCTCTCCGGGGATGCTCGCGACTCCGCGCTCGAGCAAGTTCTTGCCCAGACGCTCGGCCATCGGCAGTTCGATTGGATACTTGCCGGTAAAGCAAGCGGTGCAAAGTTTTGATTCTTCTTGGCCGGTGGCGGCAATCATGCCATCCTTGGTCAAATAGCCGAGGGTGTCGGCGCCGATTGATGCGCGAACGTCTTCAACACCAAGCCCGGTTGCGATTAGCTCGGCACGGGTGGCAAAGTCGATGCCATAGAAGCACGGCCAGGTGATCGGTGGCGAAGAAATGCGAACGTGAATCTCGGCTGCCCCCGCCTCGCGAAGCATCTGAACCAGGGCCCGCTGGGTGTTTCCGCGAACAATCGAGTCGTCGATCACGATGATGCGCTTGCCACGGATGACTTCGCGCAACGGGTTGAGCTTCAGGCGAATTCCGCGCTGGCGAATGGTTTGCGATGGCTGAATAAAGGTGCGGCCAACGTATGCGTTCTTGACCAAGCCGTGACCAAACGGGATGCCCGATTGCTCAGAGAAACCAATGGCGGCTGGGGTTCCTGACTCAGGGGTTGGGATGACCAGGTCTGCTTCGACCGGATACTCGCGGGCCAACTGGCGACCCATTTCAACTCGAGCTTCATAAACGTTTTTGCCGTTGATTGTGGTGTCTGGTCGGGCCAGATAAACATACTCAAACACGCAACCGGCACGCTTGGTCTCGGCAAAGCGAGTCGACCGCAAACCGTTTTCATCGATGGCAATCAGCTCACCCGGTTCGATTTCACGAACCAGCGATGCGCCAACGATGTCTAGGGCTGCGGTTTCGGAGGCAACTACCCAGCCGCGCTCAAGGCGACCGAGCACGAGTGGTCTAACACCCTGTGGATCGCGTGCGGCGTAGAGGGTGGTTTCATCCATGAACACTAGGCAGAAGGCACCCTTAACCTTTGGCAGCAGCTCAAGCGCCGTTGCCTCAAGCGAGTGATCTTGGTCGCCGGCCATCAGCGCGGTGA
Source organism: uncultured Micrococcales bacterium (assembly GCA_903866485.1). Classification (GTDB taxonomy): domain Bacteria; phylum Actinomycetota; class Actinomycetes; order Actinomycetales; family Microbacteriaceae; genus Rhodoluna. The sequence goes on from CAIPNT010000161.1 coordinate 2,478, forward strand.
GCACCGCGGTGTCGGTGGTGTTTCCGCCGGTGATTTCGTTGGTGCCCTGGTCTGGATAACGTGCCTTCAATAGATCAAGCAAGTCGGCGGTGTTGGTCAGGTTTCCGTTGTGGGCGAGCGCCACCGTGCCGGCCGAGGTGCGGCCTAGGGTTGGTTGAGCGTTGCGCCAGTGCGATGCGCCGGTGGTTGAGTAGCGGTTGTGGCCAACTGCAATGTGGCCAACCAGGCTTTCGAGGGCCGACTCAGAGAAGACCTGTGAAACCAAGCCCATATCTTTGTAGACCAGAATTTTTTTGCCATCAGAGGTGGCGATGCCCGCAGATTCTTGACCGCGGTG
>CAIPNT010000162.1 GCA_903866485.1 uncultured Micrococcales bacterium
CTTCTTCGTGCTGTTCTTGTTCATTCAGAACCTGCTCGCCGGCATGGTCAGCCTCGGTTGGTTGCCATTCCTAACCATCCCTCAGGTTGGTGAGATTCGTTTCATCCTGGTCGGCCTGGTCTTGATGCTTCTGGTCATCTTCCGCCCTCAGGGAATCTTCGGAAACAAGAAGGAGACTTTCGTAAATGCACGATGAAATCGCTAAAGGCCCGGCAACTCCGGGCTGCGCAAAGGTCGACCCGATTCTTGTTGCCGATGGCATCAAGCGCGTTTTCGGCGGTCTAACCGCGGTTGACGTTGCCCACCTCGAGATTCCTCGCGGCAAGATCACCGCTCTAATCGGCCCAAACGGCGCCGGCAAGACCACTCTGTTCAACCTGCTCACCGGTTTTGACAAACCAAACGAGGGCTCATGGACCTTCCAGGGCCGCAACCTGGCTGGCATTCCGGCCTATCGCGTTGCTCGCCTGGGCATGGTTCGCACCTTTCAGTTGACCAAGGCGCTCAGCCTTTTGACCGTGCTTGAGAACATGCGGCTAGGCGCCAAGGCTCAGCCTGGTGAAAGCCTGCTGCGTGCGCTAATCCGACCGCTGTGGAAGTCACGCGAGGCTGAAATCACCGTCAAGGCTAACGAACTGCTAACCCGCTTTAAGCTCGACGCCAAGTCTTCAGACTTCGCCGGTGAGCTTTCGGGTGGTCAGCGCAAGCTGCTAGAGATGGCACGCGCCCTGATGAGTGAGCCAAGCCTTGTGATGCTGGATGAGCCGATGGCCGGTGTTAACCCTGCGTTGACCCAAAGCCTGCTCGAGCACATCAAAGACCTAAAGTCTGACGGCACCACCGTTTTGTTTGTCGAGCACGACATGCACATGGTTCGCTACATCTCTGACTGGGTGATCGTGATGGCCGAGGGCCGCATCGTTGCCGAGGGCGAGCCTTCGGTGGTTATGAAAGACCCGGCCGTTATCGACGCCTACCTTGGTGCACACCATGACACCGACCTCGGAACCGTAAACCCAAAGAAAGAGGCCTAGATGAGCGGCAACGTAGTAGTCGAGGCAAAAAACCTCGTCGCCGGATACCTCCCTGGCGTCAACATTCTGAACGACTGTTCACTAACCGCTCGCGAGGGTGAGCTAATCGGCATCATCGGCCCTAACGGCGCAGGCAAGTCGACCCTGTTGAAGGCCATATTCGGTCAGGTGAACATTCGCTCTGGCAACATCCTGTTGAACGGCGAAGACATCACCGGTCTCAAGGCAAACAAGTTGGTCGGCAAGGGCGTTGCCTTTGTGCCACAGACCAACAATGTTTTTCCGAGCCTCACCATTCAAGAAAACCTCGAGATGGGCGTGTTTCAGAACCCGAAGCGCTTTGAAGAGCGCTTTGCCTTTGTCACCAGCATTTTTCCTGATCTAGCCACCCGCCGCAACCAGCGTGCCGGTTCTCTTTCAGGCGGTGAGCGTCAGATGGTTGCCATGGGTCGCGCACTTATGGTTGATCCATCGGTTTTGCTGCTTGACGAGCCTTCTGCGGGACTTTCACCGGTTCGCCAAGACGAAGCCTTCTTGCGCGTCAAAGAGGTCAACACGGCCGGCGTGACCGTAATCATGGTTGAGCAGAACGCTCGTCGCTGCCTGCAGATCTGTGACCGCGCCTATGTGCTTGACCAGGGCCACGATGCCCACACCGGCACCGGTCGCGAGTTGCTAAACGACCCAAAGATGATTGAGCTCTATTTGGGCAACTTAGCCGAGATGTAACCGCCTTCAAAGCAGCGCCTCACGCCACCGGTGTGGGGCGCTTTGCTTTGCCCGGTTAAAGCAAAACCTCCGAGCCCGAAGGCCCGGAGGTTTTGTTATTCAGATTGCTCTGAAGGTTTATTACTTGACAGCGTTCGCTGCAACAACCTTTAGAAGGTGGGTTGCATAGGTGCCGTCGGCGCCGTACTGGTAAACACCAATCGACGCACCGGCTGGGTCACCGTTCTTGTCGAACTCAACTGGACCTGAGAAGCCGTTGTAGTCGATGTCCTTGCCAGCCTTTAGAGCCTTTAGGCCAGCTGCAAACGAGGTAACTACGGTTCCCTTGGTTGAAACCGAGGTGAGGTTGTTGCGGATGGTGGTTCCGTCGGTTGCCTTACCCTGCTGAGCTGCAAGAGCTGCAAGGATAAACGCGTCGTATGACTCAGCGCCGTATGCCTGCTCGGTTAGCTTTGCACCGTTGTTGTGCTTTGCGTAGCTTGCGATTAGACGGTTCTGGAACGAGGTAGGAACCTTAGCGCCAGGAAGGGTGCCCTTTGCGCCTGAGATGTATGACGCGAAGGTTTCCTTGCTGTAGTCAGCGATGTTGCCGTCTACGAAGTAGATCTTGTTGCCAGCGAACTTCTTAGCCTGAAGAGCAGGGATAGCCTTCTTAGCCTCGTCGTATGAGATTAGAAGGATTGCCTGTGGGCCAGATGCTAGAGCTGAGTCAACGACTGAGCTGAAGTTGGTCTCACCGGTGGTGAACTTGAAGGTGCCGGTTACGGTTACACCCTTTGCCTTTAGAACAGAGTTTGCCTTGCCCTCAAGACCGTTTCCGTATGAGCTGTCCTGGTAAATGATGGCAACCTTGCGGTTTCCGTCGGTAGCAATCTGGTTTGCGATTACTGAACCCTGAGCGAAGTCAGATGGAGCGGTACGGAAGTAGTAACCGTTGTCCTTCCAGGTGGTGAAGTCTGGTGAGGTGTTTGCAGGTGAGATCTCAACAACCTTGTGAGCCACGATGTTGTCGATAACTTCCTTTGAAACACCTGATGAAGCTGCACCGCCGATTACGGTGGCACCCCAGGTTAGAAGGGTGTTAACAGATGCTGGAGCAACGTTTGGGCTGTTGGTGTCGCTTGAGTCAGCGAACTGAATCTGAACAGGCTGACCGTTTACGCCACCGGCTGCGTTGATGTCGTCAACTGCCATCTGGTAGCCGGCTACTTCTGGAGCTGCAAGGAATGCAAGCGCACCAGTGGTTGGAACAAGTGCACCGAGCTTTAGTGGTGAACCAGCTGCGGTTGCTGCGGTCACGCTGCCGGCGCCAAGAATTAGGCTCAGAGCAGCGGTCGCTGCAACTGCACCCGCAACTTTGCGAGAGGTTGAAATTGCCATTGATTTTCTCCTAGTGAATTGGACTCGTACCTAGCGATACTTTCGTCGTAACAACGAGTTTAGCGAGTTGCACTGTTTAGCAAAGCGGCTGAGAAACAAATCGAAACAGATATTGCTAGAAGCAAAACCGGCCAAGTCATGCGTGGTTATAAAAATGACTGTTTTCAACTGATTCGGTTGCATTCGTTGCCAGCATCAACCGATTTCGAAGTCAAATTCGGGCTCTTTGCCCCTAAATCGCAAATGTAAAAGTTGGGTTACGATTGCCCGTCATCGGTCATTTCGGGCGTATTGGCGCAACATATCGGCCGTCAAAACCGCCAGCGCACCCCAAACCAGCCCAAAGCCGATCCAGTTGGCAATAGGCATGGCTTCATGAAAAACCGTCAGGGCCAAGATGAATTGGATGGTCGGTGTCATGTATTGCATCAGGCCGATATAACTAAGCGGCAGGTGCTTCGCTGCTGATCCGAATAGAATCAGCGGAATAGCGGTCATGACGCCAAAGAAAATGAGCCCGGTCGCACCCCAAAATCCGTGTTGACCAAACTGCAAACCCGGCGACGTGGCGCCGACAATCGAGCCCTGAATGGCGGCCACCGGCAGCAAAATGCCAGACTCGAGCGCAAAGCTGGTCAGCGGGGCAACCTTGCCACCGAGTTTGCTCTTGACTAGCCCGTAGATTGCAAACGAACCGGCGAGGCTAATGGCAATCAGCGGCGGGTGGCCATAGTCATAGGTGAGCACACCAACTGCGATGGTGCCGAGCGCAACGGCGATCCACTGCAGCGAACGCAACCGTTCGCGCAAGAAAACCACGGCCAACAGGATGGTTACCAGCGGGTTGATGAAATAACCGAGCGCAGATTCGACCACGTGATGCCCGTTTACGGCAATCACATAGATTTGCCAGTTTGCCATTATGAAAACTGAGGCGGCCAGAATCCAAACCATAAGCTTTGGCTGCTTGGCCACCGATATCAGTTGCGACCAGGTTTTGGTGACCGTGATGAGCAACGCCGCCACGGCAAAGCCGAAGACGATTCGCCAAACCACGATTTCAAACGGAGAGGCAAAGTTGAGGCTCGAAATGATCAGCGGAAAGCTGCCCCAGATCAAATATGCGGTCACTCCAACCGCAAGCCCCTTGGCCACATTTTTTGGCGGATGTTCGGTTTGGGGCTTAAGCAAAAGACCTCGGCCGGAGCCGAGGTCTTTTGGTGAGTTCATAGTTTGCAGTCTAGCGAACCACTACCGCTAGAACGTCGCGAGCCGAAAGCACAAGGTACTCGTGGCCGTTGTACTTTAGCTCGGTGCCGCCATACTTCGAGAAGATGACCTTGTCGCCAACGTTTACGTCAACCGGAATGCGGTTGCCCTTGTCGTCGATGCGACCAGGACCAACTGCAATTACCTCAGCTTCTTGAGGCTTCTCTTTTGCGGTGTCTGGAATGACCAGACCCGAAGCGGTTACCTGCTCTGCCTCAACTGGCAAAACAACAATGCGATCTTCAAGTGGCTTGATTGAAACCGACATGATTCCCTCTTCTATAAAACTGTGGATGTTTGCGGCTCTTCATGCGAGCCGTATGACGATATTAGCACTCGACACGGATGAGTGCTAACTCGCCAACAAGCCGTAAGCGAACAACCGGTGACCCTTGCTGCGGGGGTAGATTTGAGTGATGGAACGCGAAGACTTCATCCGGCTACTCTCACCAGAAGGGCAAGAGCTTCTGGCCAACTCGGCCGCCTATTCCGACAAGGGCGACGTGGTGAAACTGGTCTCGCAGCTGCGGGCCAAAGGCTACGACGCCCTGTTGGTGGCCGCCGTTCTAACCCAGACGAAATTGCGCAAGCGCGGTCAAGCCAAATTTGGTCAATTCGCCGAGCGCATGCTTTTCACCGAACCGGGGCTCGAGCAAGCCTCTCGCCTGAGCGTGGCAGCGCTGCACGCCGGCAGATTTCGTGACGCTGGCATAAGGCAGGTTGCCGACCTTGGCTGCGGCATCGGCGCCGAGTCAATGGCGCTGGCCAGCCTCGACATTGATGTTCGCGCATTCGAAATTGATGAGGTCACGGCAGCGGTGGCCACCCACAATCTGGCGCCATTTGATAACGTCGCGGTTGACCAAGCCGATGTCACCGAGCTTGACCTGGATGAGTTTGAGGCACTGTTCTTTGACCCGGCCAGACGCGAACTCGGCGGCCCAGCCCGCGAGCGCGCAGCGCGCAAGTTTGACCCGATGGCATTCTCGCCGACCTTCGATTTCGTTATGGTCGCGGCGGCCAAAAAGCCGACCGGAGTCAAGTTCGGCCCCGGACATCCACATGAAGGCATCCCGGATGAGGCCGAGGCTCAATGGGTTTCGGTGAACGGCGATCTGGTCGAGTTGAGCCTTTGGTTTGGCAAGTTGGCGCGCCCCGGCATCAAGCGATCGGCGCTGCTGATCGATGCAAACGGCAAACACGAGATCACCAGCGACTCGACCGCGAGGCTAGATGCCCCGGTCGGTGAAATCCAAGAGTTTGTTTATGAACCAGACAACGCGGTCATTCGCTCGCACCTTTTGGGTCAACTTGCTGAGCAACTTGGCGCTCACATCTTTAGCCCCGAGATTGCCTACCTCACCTCTAACCGGGCAATCACCTCGCCTTGGCTCAAGGGTTATCGGGTGCTCGACAATCTGACCTTTGACCGCAAGAAACTCAAGGCCTACCTGCGAGAGCGAGGCATCGGAACTCTCGAGATCAAGAAACGCGGTTCTGACATCGTGCCCGAGCAGTTGCGCAAAGAACTTCAGCCAAAGGGAAAGGGCGCCGCCACTCTGATTGTTACCAGGGTGGGCGACGCCCATCGGGTTCTAGTTTGCGAACCCCTCAGCTAATCGAAGGCTAGAGAAAGGGAGAGTAAATCTAGCCCCAGATTGTCGTTTAGTTGTTTTGAGTGGTAGGTGCCTGAGTTGCGCTTGAACCAGGAACCCAACCGCCCATCATGCCGCCGTTCTGGTTGCCGTCTTGGCCAACGTTGCCACCCATCATGCCGCCGCCGAAACCGTGGCCAAAGTGTTGGCCACCGTTGCCGAAGTCGACGCCATAGCGCGAGCCGGCAACTAGACGCAAGACGGCCATCGCGACGCCGCCGAGAATCCACAACCCTAGGCCCACATAGCCGAGGATCAGACCGGCAAGGGCAAGGCCTCGACCACTCTGCTCGGTGCGCTTTAGTTGGGCAAGTGAAAAGTGACCGGTGATGATTGCGGCTACCGAGCCGAAACCCGAGAGGGCGGAAGCCAGTGAGACAACCGCGAGCGTGTTTAATTTGGTGAAGTCAAAGTGGGCCTTTGCCACTGCAGCGGCTGGGGCGGCTTCGATCTTTTCTGCTTTATCTGCCATGAATCCAGTTGAGCAGTGCTTTCTGTGAACTAACTGCAAAGAGCCTGAAAGAGCCCAGCCAGAATTCTGTCTAAAGCTATAGAGTCTGAACCGTTGTCACCGGCAGCGTCGAGTCGGCACCAAATGCCAGCGAGGATGGCTTTCGCCCGGTCATCACAAGTTGGGCGCCAAGCGCGGCAATCATGGCGCCGTTGTCGGTGCAAAGGCTAAGCGCCGGGATGCGCAACTCGATGCCATTTTCGGCACAGCGCTCGGCGGCAAGTTGACGCAGCCGAGCGTTGGCCACCACGCCACCGCCGAGCAATAGGCGAGGCACGCCAAAATCGATGCAGGCCTTAACAGCCTTGCCGACCAAAACGTCGGCAACCGCCTCTCTAAAGCTGGCCGCCACATCGGCAATGTTGATCGGCTCGGCCTCCCCCGCCGCAGCTTTGGCCTCGGCAACCTCAACCCAGCGAGCAACCGCAGTCTTAAGACCCGAGAATGAAAAGTCATAGCGGTGCTTTTCCATGTCTTTCTGCTGGGTCAGGCCGCGCGGAAACCTGATGGCACTTGGGTTGCCTCCAGCGGCAGCGCGATCAATCTCTGGACCACCCGGATATTTGAGCCCGAGCACCCGGGCCACCTTGTCAAAGGCCTCACCGGCGGCGTCATCGATGGTTTCACCGAGCAACTCAACGTCATCCAAGAGATCCCGAACCAAGAGCAGAGATGTGTGTCCGCCCGAAACCAGCAGCGCCACGGTTGGAGTCTCGACTTGACCGCGCTCGAGAATGTCGACACCGACGTGCCCGACCAAGTGGTTCACGGCATAAATCGGCTTGCCGGTTGCTACCGAAAGCGCCTTGGCCGCGGCAACGCCAACCATCACCGCGCCACCTAGACCAGGGCCGTTAGCCACAGCAATGGCGTCAATATCGTTGATGCTCAGGTTCGCTTCGGCGAGCGCCTTATCGAGCGTTGGCTTGAGAGCCTCAAGGTGAGCGCGGGCCGCGATTTCAGGCACCACACCGCCAAAGCGCGCGTGCTCATCCATGCTCGAAGAAATGATGTTGGCCAGCAGGGTAGTGCCGCGCACGATGCCGACTCCGGTTTCATCGCAGGTCGACTCGATGCCGAGCACAACCGGTTCGCGGCCAACAGAGCGCTGCTCTAGCGGCAGCCTCATGATGAGTGCATCAACACCGGCCGGCTGATAATAGTTTTTGCGCACATCGATCTGCTCAAAGCCGAGCGATAGATAGAGGTTTTGGGCTACCGGGTTATCTGAACGCACCTCGAGCATTACGTCGTGGGCGCGCTGGCGCTTAGCCTCTTGGATGAGGTTGGTCATGAGCGCGCGACCAAGACCCAGGCCGCGAGCAGCCGTCGAAACCGCGATGGTCTGTATATCACTCTGATCGCTGACCGGCACCTTGCTGAGGCCGGCATAGCCGATCACCACTTCGTCACGGATAGCAACCACATAGTGAGTGTGGTGCGCCAACAACTCGAAACGCATGTTGTCTTGCGACCAGGCGTCTTCGGTGAAGCACTCGTGTTCGATGGCCATGATGGCGGCTAGGTCGGCCTCGATGGCGGTGCGAACAATCCAGGCGGTCATCCACTCACCTTCTTGCCAAATTCACGAAGGTTCTTTGGCTCAACAGCATCTGGGTTGCGCAGATAAAGCGCGGTGATGTCGCGACTGAGCGAAGCCGACATAAGTTGGGCCTCAAACAGTGCGCCAATGGCCACTGCGCTTATGGTTAGGTCGGTGGTCGCGACCGACTGGCCTCGAGACAGCATGAGGTGCTCGATATCGGCTGGACGATTGACCGATGGGCCTTCAATGCACACCGGAACTCCGTGCTCATCCAAACCCGAATAGAGCGCCCAGTAGTGTTCGCTTCGCCTGGCATCCGAGGTCACCAGCAGCGGGGTTTTTGCACCGGCGTCAAGCGCCTGCTTTGCAACGGCATCGAGACTGATTACACCAAAGAGTTGGGCGCCGGCACCCTCGGCAAACATCAGGGCAGCCGCGATGCCGACTCGAAGCCCGGTGAAAGGTGCGGGACCGCGGCCGACCGCAACCGAATTGATCTGAATTGGCCTGATGCCCGCATCGTCAAGCGCCTTGGCGATTGCGTC
>CAIPNT010000163.1 GCA_903866485.1 uncultured Micrococcales bacterium
CTGCGCTTAAACGCTTCAAAAAAAGCTTGGTCGGCCCGCTCGAGCTCTGGGGCAAATAGTTGAAAGTCGAGGGCAATCATGTGTCTCAAATAGGCCTGGATAACCTCGGGCTGCACCAATCCCTTGGCTGCGGCTGCTCGAACATAGCGATCAACCTGGGTGATGGCGTGCAAGCGGTCATTGAGGCTTTTGAGCTCTGTTTTGCGCTGCGAAAGCGACTGCCCCTCGGCTCGAACTCGCCAAAAATAGGTCTTCGATGAGATTAGGTCAAACTTGCCGGCTGCGAGGTAGGTGCTAGCCATGAGGGCCATGTCTTCATAGGCAACACCCTCTGGAAAGCGAAACTTGAACTGCTGCCAAAACGACCAAGCGAAGAGCTTGTTCCAGGCGGTGACATCACCAAGCACCTCGGGAAACTCATCCACGCTTGCCGATGTGCTGTCGGTTTCAAACAAGACAGCCGATGATGCCCGTTCGAAATAGCGGGCACCATAGAAGCACAATGTCTTGCCAACTACCATCGGGTTTCCGCTGCGCTGCGACTGTCGCACCAAGCGCTCGATTGAGCCAAGCGGCAGCAGGTCATCCGAGTCGGCAAACATCACAAAGTCGGTGTCTTCGATTGCGTCTAGTGCGGTGTTGCGAGCGGCACCGAGGCCGCCGTTGGGCTTAGAAATCACGCGCAAGAACGGTGTGGTCTCGGCAAACTGCTCGAGAATCTGAAGCGAAGAATCGGTTGAACCGTCGTTTACCGCGATGACCTCAAGATTTGGCCAGCGCTGGGCACGGATGCTTAGCAGGCAATCGCTCAAGAACTCTTCGACGTTATAGACCGGCAAAATAAGAGTCACCTTGGCAACCGAGTTGTTAGCGCTTCGGGTTGCAAAACTCAGCCGCCAAATAAGGCGCATGAATGCGTATTTAAGGTTTGGAATGGCACCCTTGGCAAGCATCCTGCGGGCCAGCTTAATTAGTTGAGAGCGCATCACTTGCCCTCCGCAAAAACCTTGGCGATAACTCTCGAGGCTGCATTGCCATCCTCGTGTGAATCAAACTTTAGCTGCCAATTTCTATATTTTTGCTGGTAGTTTTTTGAGATTTGGTCGAGATTTTGAATCGCCGCCAGCACTTCGTTCTGACTGGTCAAAATCGGGCCAGGAGCCTCGTCCTCGAAGTCAAAATAGAAACCACGCTCTGCACGATAACGATCAAGATCTGGAGTCAAGAAAATGATCGGTTTGCCGGTGACCGTATAGTCAAACATCACAGACGAATAGTCGGTGATCAGCGCATCAGCAGCGATGTATAGGTCAGTGATATTTGGATAGCGAGTGACATCAATGGTGTCGCCAGCCGCGCCATCGCGATGCGCCTCATGGGTGTTGCTGTGACCTCGATAGATCAACTTGAAGCCCTCGGGCAGCTTGATATCACGGTCAAGATAAAGCACCGACTGCCAGTTGCCGGTGGCGGTGCGGTTATAGTCTCGCCAGGTAGGCGCATACATGACCAAGGTCACGGATGGGTCGGAAACGCCGATTGCCTCGCGAATGCGTTGACGATCTTGGGCGGTGGCCTTGCTCAACTTATCGTTACGCGGATAACCGGTTTCGATGATTTGCCCAGAATAACCGAAGCAGCTGGCAAAGATTTCGGTGCAAAACGGGTTTGGCGAAATCAGGTAGTCCCAGGCGAGCGCCTCGCGGTCCATGGTGTCTAGATAGCTTTTGCTGAGGTTGTTGCTGACGATGTCTCGACCGAGGCGCTTTAGCGGTGTGCCGTGCCAAGTCTGCAGATAAACCTGACCAGGTGCCTTTCGAAAATAAGGCGGAAAGTTTGAGTTGTTGACCAAGTATTTCGAGGTGGCCAGCGCACGAAGGTATTGCCTAGAACCAAACGCCACCGACTCGGTTGAGGCAGGCGCCTTGGTTGCCGGTGCGGTAACCCAAATTGCTTTGAGGTCTTTGTGCGAGGTCTTGAGACCTTCAAAAATTTCGAGCGGGCTATCGCCGACTACCTTGCCCTGAAAGGCCTCAAACAAAACCGCGTTTTCAAGTGGCCGACGGCGATCGGCCTGATATTGAAGTTGGCGCAGCTTGATTGCAGCTCGACGCTTGGCAGCACCGGCCAATCTCATTGGTGCGAATTTCTTTAGCTTTTCTAGACCACTCATTTGCCAGCAGCCTTGCCCGACAGGCGGCCCTTGTCGATGGTTGTGCCGGCACCGGCAAAGAAGCCTTTGATGAAGCCGACTCCCCAGCTTAGGTGCATGGTTGGCAAAACAATCATGAGTGCGATGCGCGACTTTAGGCTCAGATTTTTGCCGGTTGCTGCCAAAGCAAAAATGCCGAGCGCATAGCCAGCCCAAGGCAGGATGCCCACGAGGTTGCCCAAGATCAACAGGATGAGCCCGACTAACAGTGCGAACACCAAAAACGGAGGCGCAAAATAGCGTCTGGAAGCCCCACCGAGGTCGCGCCTGGTGAGGTCGCCTCGCCAAATTCCAGTCGAATAAAACTGTTTTACCAGGTTTGAGAATCTGCCGCGCGGCCAATAGGTCACCCGAAGCTGCGGTGAAAACCAGACCAAACCACCGGTCTTCTTGATTCGCTGTGCGAGGTCCCAGTCTTCGCCGCGAATGATCGCTTCGTCATAGCCGTTCACTCGCTTCAGTGCCGACTTCTTGAATATGCCAAGGTAGGCGCTTTCGGCCTCACCCGCCTCACCACCAACGTGATAGCTGGCTCCGCCAATGCCGAAGCGGCTCTTGTAGGCCCAGGCCACCGCCTTCTGAAATGAGGTCTTGCCCTTGGCATCCATAATGCCGCCAAGCTGATCGGCACCAACGGTCAGCAGCATGGCGATGCCATCCTCGATATAACCGGCAGCCAACTCGCTGTGGGCATCCACCCTCACCACGTAGTCGTGCTTAGACTGACGAATCGCTTCGTTTAGCCCAACCGTGGTCAAACCTCGAGGATTATCGATGAATCGAAGCGCCGGCACTCGCTTGGCAAGATCGGCGGCAACCTGATTGGTTTTGTCGTGTGATGGTCCGAGCGCCAGAATAATTTCAAGCTGACCCGAATAATTTTGATCGAGGATGCTTTGCACCGATGCCTCGAGGTGTGACTCCTCGTTCAACACCGGCATGATTACGGTCACCGCGGGGTTGGTCAAAGCCATGGTGTTAGTCGATCGTGGTTGAGCCGGTGTGCTTGTTATAAGCATCGACTACTGCTTGTGGCTCGCCATCCATGATGAGCTCGCCCTTTTCAATCCAGATGACTCTGGTGCAGGTGTCGAGAATCGACTTCATACTGTGGCTCACGAGAAAAACGGTTCCTGCGTTGTCACGCATCTCGCGCATGCGAGCCTCTGAACGGTTGCGAAACTCTTGGTCACCAACGGCCAGGGCCTCATCGATAATCAGAATCTCGTGGTCACGAGAAGCGGCGATGGCAAAGCGCAGCCGGGCTGACATTCCAGACGAATAGGTGCGCATCGGCAACTCGATGAAATCTTCGAGTCCGGCAAACTTGGTTATGGCGTCTGTGTTTTCGACCATCTCTTTGCGAGCGAAGCCCATCGCCAAACCACCGAGCAGAATATTCTTTTCACCCGACAGGTTTGGCAGCAAAACGGCACCTACACCCAACAGAGCAGGCTTTGCCGAGGCATAAACGGCACCGCCCTGAATTGGCGATAGGCCGGCGATGGCGCGCATCAAACTTGATTTGCCCGAACCGTTGCTGCCGATAATGCCGATCGATTCGCCCTCATAAACGGTGAAGGTCAGGCCCTTGACTGCGTGCACCTCGCGCAAGCCGAGACGACGTGAGAATTTGCGGCTGCCAACCGAGGCGCCCTTGGTGGCGCGTCGACCACTGGCAAAAACCTTGTAGATGATGTGAACGCCATCAACGACCACAACTGGCCTGCGGGTCTCGTTACTCTTCTCGGCCATAAAGCTCCTCAGCCTTCCAGAAGAACACGATGCCAACCGCCAAGGTGCCAAATGCCCACGCCACGGCGGCGTACCACATGAACGGAGTCATGGTGTAGCCGGTGATGCCGGTTGCTCGAGCCAAGCTCACATAGATATAGATCGGGTTGTATTTCTCTATCGCGAGCGCGGTCGGATAGTTGCGCAGCACCTTCTCCATGTTGAAGAAGATTCCGCTGACATAAAACACAATGCGAACCAAGAAAGGTATCAACTTGGTTAGGTCTTGAATGTGCACGGTCAAACGCGCCGAAATCAACGCCAGACCGGTGCTGAACAAGATCATCAAGATCACGATAGGCACCAGCAGCAACCAATTCCAGGTGATTGGCATGCCAAAAACCACCCAGGTCAGCAGCAGCAGAACCAGCTGAGGCAGCAGGGCAAAAATCTGCTGGATGGTTGCCTGAATCGGCAACAGCATGCGTGGAAAGCTCAGCGAACGAACCAGACCAAGGTTTCCGGTTACGGCACCGGCTCCAGAGCCAAAGGTGGTCGAAATGAACGAATAAAGAAATACACCGGTGAACAAAAACGGGATGTAGTTGGCCGGACGGCTAGAGCCGAGCAAAACACCAAAGATAAGCCCGTAAACGAGAGCGGTGATGGTTGGCACAAGCACAACCCACCAGCGACCCAGACGGTTTCGGGCATTGGCTGCCTGGCTGTTATAGAGCGACATTGTGTAGGCAAAGTCGCGGCGCTTCCAGGCTTCTGCGATGTAATCAAGCAGTGCTGGGCGCGCCCCGATGCGCTTTAGGCCGTTTTGCCGCGCGTAGTCAGCAAGACTCATTCGGGCTCCTTAGGCTCATCGGTTTGTCTATGAAAGTCTAACGCCGAGGGTCTGTTGAACCCCTCAGGCTGAGACCACTACTTCTTAGTTTCGGCGGCGATTGCGGCCTGAACCATCGCGTGCAGGGCGTTGAAATCAGGGTGGATGACGTTTACGCCGTTAGCCGGAACCAGCTCGAGTGAGGCCATCTTTTCAGACTTCAACTTCGTGGC
>CAIPNT010000164.1 GCA_903866485.1 uncultured Micrococcales bacterium
AGCACCCACAGCGGCGTCAATCGGACCACTGATTTGCTTGTCGATAACCTCGGGCGATGCACCCGGATAGGTGGTTACAATGGCCGCCTGCGGGGTTTCAAAACTTGGAATCAACTCTTGTTTGAGTGAACCCAGAGAAATGAGTCCAAAAATCGCGATGATAATCGTGATTAGCGCAACAACGCTGCGGTTTGAAAGGCTAAGTTTGGCAAGACGGTGCACGGGTACCCCTTTAGAGATTGATATCTCTTAGGCTAACCGACCCGATCGGTCAAAGATTCCTATTTTGGCGGTGCTTGACGCAGTTTGAGGGCGCTCAAGGCTGCGGCAGTCGCAATTGCGAACAAAATAACCAAAAGCGAAACCCAGGTTGGTATCTCCGGTGCCCACTCAATGGGCTTGCCTTCGTTTATGAATGGCAAGGCGTTGACTGCCATCGCGTGAGACACCAACTTCAAACCGATGAACGCCAGGATGAACGCAATGCCGAACTTTAGATACTCGAGCTTTTCGAGCAGGCCGCTCAGCAAGAAATACAACTGACGCAAGCCCATCAAGGCAAACAGGTTGGCGCTGAAAACTAAGAACACGTTCGTGGTAATTCCGAAAATTGCTGGAATGGAGTCGAAGGCGAACATCACATCGGTGACAGCAATCGCAAGAAACACCAGCACAACAGGCTTGAGTTTGAGGTTAGAGCGTAACCAGCGCACCAGACGCGTCTCGGTTTCTTCTTCGTCACCTTCAGTTCTGAAGGCCTGGTGGTAGGCCGTGTAGACCAGAAAAGCCCCAAACAAATAGAAAATCGCGCTAAAGGCGTGCAAAAGAGCCGCCCCGGCCAGTATGAACATGCCTCTAAGCACTAGCGACAACAGCACTCCAACCATGAGAACGCGTTGTTGTTGCTTCTTGGCCACCGCAAAACGCGCCATTATGAGCACAAAGACGAAGAGGTTGTCGGCACTCAGACTGTATTCGGTGAGCCATCCGGCGAAGAATTGAGAAGCGGTCTCTTGGTTTGAAAATGCAGCAATCGTGAAACCAAACGCAACTGCCAAAGCCGAATAGAAGGCAACCCAGGTCGCCGATTCGCGAGTAGATGGCACATGCGGGCGACGATAACTGATCGCAAGGTCAACCACGAGAACTAGGGCAAGTGCCCCCATCGATGTGGCTTCAAACCAAACAGGCAAAGAGTTTTGCATGATCTAATCGGCTGCCTCTAGGCAAGCTCGAACTGACCGCCCTCGATTTGACCCTGTTTGCGATACATGTCGAGCTTCTGACGGGTGTCTGCGATGTCTAGGTTGCGCATGGTTAGCTGACCAATGCGGTCGGTCGGGCCGAAGGCGGCATCCTCGGTGCGCTCCATTGAAAGCTTCTCTGGGTGGTAGCTGAAGTTTTCGCCCTCGGTGTTGACGATGGTGTAGTCGTCTCCTCTGCGCAATCGCAAAGTAACCGAACCATTAATAGCCGACGCGACCCACTTGGTCAGTGATTCGCGCAACATCAAAGTCTGCGGGTCGAGCCAACGACCTTCGTATAGAAGGCGACCCATGCGTCGACCCTCGGCGTGATAGGCGGCAATCGTATCTTCATTGTGAACTGCTGAAATTAGTCGCTCGTAGGCGATGTGCAGCAGGGCCATGCCCGGCGCCTCATAGATTCCGCGGCTCTTGGCCTCGATGATCCTATTTTCAATCTGGTCGCTCATGCCGAGTCCGTGACGACCGCCGATTTCGTTGACCTTCATGATCAGGTCAACCGCGTTCTCTAGTGATGCACCGTTGATTGCAACGGGGCGACCCTGACGGAAAGTGATCTTGACGTCTTCGGTGGCAATCTCGACCGAAGGGTCCCAGAACTTGACACCCATGATCGGTTCAACGATTTCATAAGAGGTCTTCAACTCTTCAAGAGTCTTTGCCTCATGAGTCGCTCCGAGCATGTTTGCATCGGTTGAATAGGCCTTTTCGACCGATGCGCGGTATGGCAAGTCGCGCTCAAGCAACCACTCGCTCATTTCGTGACGGCCACCTAGTTCGGTCACGAAATCTTCGTCTAGCCAAGGCTTATAGATGCGCAGGTTCGGGTTGGCCAGCAGACCGTAGCGGTAAAAACGCTCGATATCGTTGCCCTTGTAGGTTGAGCCGTCGCCCCAGATTTCTACGCCATCCTGTTGCATCGCTCGAACCAGCATGGTTCCGGTGACAACGCGGCCCAGCGGGGTGGTGTTGAAATAAACCTTTCCACCGGTGCGAATGTGGAAGGCTCCGCAGGCGATAGCTGCTAGGCCCTCCTCGGCCAGCGAGTTGCGGCAGTCAATCAAGCGCCCTTCTTCGGCCCCATAAATTTTTGCGCGCGAAGGAATCGAGTCGATGTCGTCTTCGTCATACTGACCAAGATTGGCGGTGTAAGCGAAGGGAACAGCGCCTTTTTCTCGCATCCAGGCCACAGCAACAGATGTGTCTAGGCCACCAGAAAAGGCGATGCCAACTTTTTCACCGACAGGGAGGGATGCAAGAACTTTAGTCATGCCTCCAAGTTTACTTCTAACCGAGAAGTGACTTCATTTGCTTGTAGATAACACCAGCTGCCCAAACTGGGTTGATGCGGCTCATGATGTCCATCATTTTGGCGTCTTGACCAATGCAGAGGCGAGGCTTGTTCTTCACTATGGCGTCGACTATTTGTTTGGCGGCTAGCG
>CAIPNT010000165.1 GCA_903866485.1 uncultured Micrococcales bacterium
AACCAATCGATTAGGAAGCCTGCGCTCGCGAAGATCGATTCGGGTTAGCGGCCAAGCGACTGCGGCCAAATAGATTGGCCCGAGCATGGCGGGTAGATTTTGCAAAGTCATTGAGGCAGGTTAAGCGAAAAACCTCGACCGAAGACGAGGTTTTCCACAGAGCTGGCGAATGAACTAGGCGACGTCGCCGACCTTTTCCCACATCTTTGCCATGACCCACCATTGGCCATCCAAGAAGACGATGTTTAGGTAATCCTGCATGACTCCACCAAACATCTCCAGCTGAGGCTTCACCAAGGCTAGCGTTGGAGAAATCTGGTCGAACATCAATACCTGGTCATTGCGGGCGTTGCCGGCATCGTGCGGTGACTGACGGTTGGCCACTGCCTCACGGTAGGTGTCGTATGGTCGAATGTTGAGGCTTCCACCCTTCGCCGAATAGAGCACACAGTCTTTGTGAAATACCTTGTCAAAAAGGTTCATGTCTTGAAAATGCAAGACCTCAAAATAGTCGGAGATTAGTTTCTTGATGCTCGCGTCGGCCTGTTCGAAATTCATAATTTCAGCCTAGACCTAATCGGGGTGTCTGAGAACGCGCGAACCAGACCTAGTTATCGAGCAGGTCGGTAACCAGTGCCGCAATCGCTGAACGCTCTGATCGCGTCAAAGTGACGTGGGCAAACAATGAGTGACCTTTGAGCGATTCGATAACCGCCGCAATGCCATCGTGGCGGCCAACCCGCAGGTTGTCTCGCTGAGCAACGTCGTGGGTGAGCACCACCTTGGCGTTCTGCCCGATTCGAGAAAGCACAGTTAGCAGGGTGTTTCGCTCAAGCGACTGAGCTTCATCCACGATCACAAAAGCATCATGCAGCGAGCGACCGCGGATGTGAGTTAGCGGCAGAATTTCGAGCAAGCCACGGTCAACAATGTGATCGATGACCTCTTTAGAAACGAGGGCGCCGAGCGTGTCAAAGATTGCCTGACCCCAGGGATTCATCTTTTCGTTTTCGCTGCCAGGCAGATAACCAAGCTCTTGACCGCCAACTGCCAGAATTGGACGAAAAACGATGATTTTCTTGTGCTGACGGCGCTCTAGAACAGTCTCTAGGCCAGCCAGAAGGGCCATAGCCGACTTTCCGGTGCCGGCGCGACCACCGAGTGACACGATGCCGACGTCGGAGTCAAGCAGCAGGTCGATGGCTAGGCGTTGCTCGGCAGACCGGCCGTGAACACCGAAGACGTCTCGGTCGCCGCGCACGAGTCGAACCTTGCCGCCCTTTTCAACTCGACCAAGCGCACTGCCACGCTCTGACGAGATGATTAGTCCGGTGTTAACCGGAAGGTTGGCTACATCCGCGTGTTTAATTAGCTCTGTGTCATAAAGGTCGTTCATTTCGTCGCCCGACAGACTCAGCTCAGAAATGCCGGTCCACCCCGAGTCTTTGACGTTGTCGTTGCGATATTCATCTGCGGCCATGCCAAGGGCAGAGGCCTTGACGCGCATTGGCAGGTCTTTTGAAACTACGGTTACGTCGTAGCCCTCGCTTGCAAGGTTGAAGGCCACAGCAAGAATTCGACTGTCGTTGTCACCAAGCTGAAAACCGGCCGGAAGCACCGATTGATCGATGTGGTTCAGCTCAACTCTGAGCAGACCCCCATCACCTACTTCCATCGGAAAATCGAGGCGCTCGTGTTGAACGCGAAGGTCATCCAGGTGACGCAGCGCCTGTCGTGCGTAATAACCAATCTCGGGGTCGTGGCGTTTCTTTTCAAGCTCGTTGATGACCACGATCGGAATCACAACTTCTTGCTCTTTGAACTTAAACAGCGCCTTTGGGTCAGACAACAAAACCGAGGTGTCAAGCACATAAGTCTTAGTCGCGGTTCTTGGCGCCTTGCCCTTAGAACCGGTTGACTTGTTAGGGGTTTGCTTGGTTTCGGTTGTTTTAGCCACGAACTCTCCCTTGGTTGTCTTGAGGTGAGAGTACGCCCGCGAATCGGGCAACTGTCACTTAGACACGCGCTAATTCATGTTCGTTACGAAGCGTTAATCTAGGCGCCAAAACGACGGTGGCGAGATTCAAAGGCACGGATGGCGCGCAAAAAGTCGAGCCGTCTAAAGTCAGGCCAAAGCGCCTCTTCGAAATAGAACTCAGACTGCGCGCTCTGCCAAAGCAAGAAACCCGAAAGACGCTGTTCGCCCGAGGTGCGAATAATCAAGTCGGGATCTGGCTGGCCACTGGTGTAGAGGTGCTGCGTGATCAGGTCTGGGTCTAGCAGTTCGGCCAGCTCATCGATGCTGGTTCCTTGGCTCGAGTGCGCCTTCAGAATGGATCGCATCGCGTCGGCGATTTCTTTGCGGCCACCATAACCAACCGCTAGATTGACGTGCATCGCCTCGATGCTGGCGGTGGCCTTCTCGGCCTCGCCGATCGCCTTAGCAAGCGATTCTGGCAGGCTTGAGCGGTCACCTACAAGTTGCAGCCTCCACTTTTTTGTGGCAGCGAGGTCGTGAGCCAATTGACCGATGATCTCGAGAAGGTCGGTCAATTCACCACCGGTGCGACCCTTTAGGTTGTCTGTAGAAAGCAAATAGAGAGTGACCACCTTGATGCCGAGCTCGTCGCACCAGCCCAAAAATTCGAGGGTCTTTCTGGCACCAACCGCGTGACCGTGGCTGACCCGCACTCCCCCTTGGCGCTCCGCCCATCGGCGATTGCCATCCAGAATCACGGCAACGTGCCTAGGCATGTCATCGGCCGCTAACTGGCGTTCAAGCGAACGCTCATAAAGCCGATAAACCAGATTCTTCACGCCTTAAGGCTACTACTCGAACCTGACCGTAAATGCAGGCGTAGGCTTTGACTATGAGCTTGCCAATCTCTAATTCGTTTCGTGAACCAACCCCAGATGCCAAACCGACTTGGCGTGGCTG
Source organism: uncultured Micrococcales bacterium (assembly GCA_903866485.1). Lineage (GTDB taxonomy): Bacteria > Actinomycetota > Actinomycetes > Actinomycetales > Microbacteriaceae > Rhodoluna. Next base: position 2,939 of record CAIPNT010000165.1, read on the forward strand.
GATTCACGCGGGCGTGCTTCCGTTTGTGATTGCAGGCGGTATCGTACTGGTTGTTTTGGCGCACGGCGTGCCGGCCAAAATTGCCACCGCGGTTTTCTTCTTGAGCTCGTTTCTGCTGTTTGGCAACTCGGCTCTCTACCACCGCTTCAACTGGCGCCCCCAGGTGAAACTTGCGCTCAAGCGAATCGATCACGCAAACATTTTCTTGCTGATTGCAGGCAGCTATACCCCGATCACATGGCTAGCCCTGCCGCAAGCTAAGGCGATTGTGCTAATGAGTTTGATTTGGGGCACGGCGCTGCTTGGCATCGGCTTTAGAGTTTTCTGGATTTCGGCTCCGCGCTGGCTCTATGTGCCGATTTATGTGCTGATGGGTTGGGGCGCTATGGCCTACATCATCGATTTCTTCAACGCCAACGCTCCAATGATGATTCTCATTTTGGCTGGTGGCCTGTGCTACACCGCAGGAGCCATAATCTATGGCATAAAAAAGCCAAACCCGTTTCCGGGAAAGTTTGGCTTTCACGAGATCTTTCACTCGCTGACCGTGGTGGCCTTTTTGTGCCACTGGACCGCGGCGCTTCTAATCGCGCTGGCGCCAGCCGCGGGGTCGTTCGGGGCCTAGTCTTTGTTGCGTTGCGGCTTTGCCGGCGGCGCCGGACGCGCAGGCTTGGCCTTTGCGACGGGTTTAGCATCGACCTTAGCTTCTGCCTCGGCGATTAGCTTTTCGGCAATCTCTGAGCGATAGCGCACGCGACGAATTCGGCGCACCATGTCAAAAATCAACGCGATAGCGCCAACTGTGATGAAAAAGGTCATGACAAAACCGATGGTTCCAGGGCTCGAGTAATACTGAGATGGGTCGGTGGTGGCAGATGGCGAAGGAGTGGCCGCAAGCAGCGCCGAAAGCAAAATGTGCATGCATTAAGTATCGCGCTTTAACTTCGATAGCCTTAAACCGATGTCAAACGAATATCTAGCCAACCGCTATGGCAAGAGCCCAGAGCGAGCCCGCCGTCAGCGCCTGCTTTGGACTGCCGTTGGCGCCACACTGTTGCTCACCTTCTTTGTGTGGTCAGTCGCGGTGAACTTTGTCGCCCCCAATAGCCTCAGCGCTCAGGTGCAAACCTACAAAATCGAAAGCAACCAACAGGCTACGGTCAGCCTTATGGCAAATCACCCGTCGGCCAAGGCTGGGGCCTGCGCGGTTAAGGTGTTGAACTCAGAATTTGCCATCGTTGGCTATAAAGAACTGCCGATTGCGGCAGACTCTGGAACTAATCCTGTTATTCAAGGCTCAATAAACACGATCTCGCTGGGCGTATCAGTTGATGTAGACCGCTGCTGGTTCAAATAAACTAGAGGGATTATGGCAGACACCCCCGAAGCAACCTGGCTAACCCAAGAGGCATATGATCGACTCGCGAGCGAGCTCGAATACTTGCTCACTGTTGCCCGCCAAGACATTGCCAAGAAGATTCAAGAGGCGCGCGAAGAGGGTGACCTCAAAGAAAACGGCGGTTATCACGCGGCCAAAGAAGAGCAGGGCAAGATAGAAGCCCGAGCAGCGCGTCTAGAGAACATCTTGGCAAATGCCGTAGTCGGAGAGGCCAAAGAGAGCCACGGCATCGTTGAGCAAGGCACGGTAATTCGATTGACCATGAACGGCAGCGAGCTTGAATTTTTGCTTGGCAGCGCCGAAATCGCCGAAGGCAGCGACATTGACGTCTATAGCCCAGACAGCCCAATCGGCACAGCAATAATGGGCGCCAAGGTCGGCGACAAAGTGAGCTTCTTTGCGCCAAATGGCAAAGAGCGCGAAATCGAAATTCTCGAGGTTAAAAATTTCTTGGGCTAAGCCTGAGTGATTCGAGGCTGCAGTCCAGCATCAACCAAGGCTTGCAAAACGCGCTCGCGGTGTTCGTGACCCATCGTTTCGACAGAAACGCGAAGTTCAACCTCACCAATTTCTAGACCCTCTCCATGGCGAGTGTGCAAAACCTCAACCACGTTGCCTTGAGCAGCCGCGATTGCTTCAGCGGTTTTAACGAGTTGCCCCGGACGGTCTGGCAACATGACCGAAATGGTTGTGTAGCGCTCAGACGCCATCAAGCCAAAGCCGATAATCTTTTGCATCAGCAGTGGGTCGATGTTGCCTCCGGAAAGCACAGCCACGGTGGTTGCTGTTGGCTTGACCGCGCCAGACATCAGCGCGGCAACGGCAGCGGCACCGGCAGGTTCAACAACTTGCTTCGAGCGCTCGAGCAACACCACGATAGCCTTCGCAATTTCATCGTCGCTTACGGTGACAACCTCGTCAATGTGTTTGCTGATTAATTCAAATGGAATGTGACCAGGCTTGGCTACCGCGATTCCATCCGCGATGGTTCGCTCGGTCTTAATTTCAACCTCGTGACCGGCCTTGAGCGACGGAACATATGATGCAGCATTTTGAGACTGCACCCCAATTACCTTGATCTTGCGACCCTGTTGTGCCGCTTTCAACTTGGCAGCAACGGCAACGCCGGCGGCAAGCCCGCCACCACCGATGGCAACCAAGATGGTGTCTACACCTGGCACCTGCTGAATAATCTCAAGCCCTACTGTTCCCTGACCGGTGACGATATCGATGTTGTCATAAGGCGGGATGAAAATTGCTCCCTGCTCGGCAGAGTATGCTTTGGCGGCCTTCAGGGTTTCGGCGAATACAGCACCCTCGAGCACAACATCGGCTCCGTAGTTTTTGGTTGCCTGAAACTTTGGCAGTGAAGCGCCGACCGGCATAAAGATGGTTGCTTTGATGCCAAGTTTCTTGGCGGCCAGGGCAACACCCTGGGCGTGGTTGCCTGCGCTAGCGGCGACGACGCCCAGTTTGCGCTCATCCGGCGTCAATTTTGACATGCGGTTGAAGGCACCGCGCAACTTGTATGCGCCAGTGCGCTGAAGGTTTTCGCACTTCAAGAACACGTCGTGACCGACGAGCTCACTCAAAAAGTGACTGTGCAGCACCGGAGTCTGAATGGCAACCTGGGCAACGTTTTCGTGTGCAAGCTCAAACTCTTCGAGAGTCGGCGCGACGACTTTTGCCTCAATGGTCATTTCAGTTCCTCAATCGTTTCTATGCTGGTATCGAGTCTAGTTTGAGAAGAGGCACCCATGTCTGAAGCACTGAGTTTGGCACAGGCAAGAGCCGTTGTTCTCAACGCGCAGGGTTTGGCAGCCAAGCCAACCAAAGCCAACAGACAAGCAGGCATTTTGGGCGTTGTCGACCGCCTTACGCTGCTGCAACTTGACTCTGTCAACGTGTTTGAGCGCGCGCACTACATGCCGGGCTTTTCACGCCTTGGCAACTATGACAAACAGGCGCTCGATGCGGCAACGACCCCACAGACCGTAAGCGGCGCCCAGGCTCATCTGATCGAATACTGGGCTCACGAGGCTGCCTGGATCAAGACCGAAGACCTTCCCCTTCATCGCTTTCGCATGGATGGCTACCGGCAAGGCACCGACGACCGCCGCCATTCTTCGCGCACCTGGAAGGCCGTCGTCGAGCAGCACGGCGACCTGCTTGATTGGATTCGCAACGAACTTCGCACCCGTGGCCCGTTAACGATTAGTCAAATCGAACACGACCAAAACAAGCGCAAGGGCACCTGGTGGGGCTGGAGCGACGTAAAAACCTGCCTCGAGCGATTGTTCTTGGCAGGCGAGGTGACCTCGGCCGGCCGCGAAAACTTTAGCCGACGATATGCCCTAACCGAACAAGTGCTCGACGATGCCACGTACTCAAAGATGGTTGAACCAAACCCCGACTATGACCAAATGCTCAGAACGATCATCGGTCGAGCAGCCAAGGCCGATGGAGTTGCGACCATAAAAGACCTAGCCGACTTTGTGCGACTCAAAATCGACCGAGTGACACCAAGGGTGCGCGATCTAGTTGAAGCCGGCGAACTCATCGAGGTTAATGTCGAAGGTTTCAAAGACCCCGGCTATCTGCATCGTGATTGGTCTCAGGCCCTTCAGGCCGGCCAACTCGAAAAGCCCAAACACACCACCCTGCTGAGCCCATTTGACCCATTAACGCGCAACCGCGATAGGGCAATCCGGTTATTTGATTTTGATTACAAGATCGAGATTTATACACCAGAACCTAAGCGCGTGTATGGCTATTACACACTTCCGCTGTTGCACAACGGCCAGCTGGTTGGCCGAATTGACCTCAAGAGTGACCGCAAGACTGGCGAGCTGCTGGTGCAATCGAGTTGGCATGAAGCCAAATTGAAACAGTCCGAGATCGAATCGGTTGCGTCTGCCCTCAAGCGGCACCTTGCCGAGGTGGCGAGTTGGCAAGGTCTTGAGAGCACTGTGATAAAGCCCAAGGGCAATCTTGCCTCGGCTCTGCAATCAGCTTAAAACTTGGTGCCAATCTGACGCAGGCGCTCAATGCGCTTTCCAATCGGTGGGTGAGTTGAAAACAGGCGCTCGGTAAGCCCAGGCTTGATTGGGTCGGCGAAATACATGTGAGCCATTGAGTTGGAGGCTCGTCGAAGCGGCTTGCCAAACTGTGCGAGTTTTTCTAGCGCGCTGGCTAAACCCTCTGGATAGCGAGTTGTGTGGGCTCCAGTGGCGTCGGCAAGATATTCGCGCTGACGCGACACGGCTGCACTCACGAGTGGGCCAACCAAAAATGCCACAATGCTTGCGGCGATGCCAATCACTAGAAGCAGAGCCCCCATACCGTTGTCATCACGATTGCTTCGACGATCTCCAGCGAAGAATGATGCCCGGATGGCCATATCTGCCAGCACGCCAAGCGCACTGACTAGCCCGAAGACAATTGTTGACACCCGAATGTCATAGTTCTGAACGTGACCAAGCTCGTGGGCCATGACACCTTCAAGTTCTTTGTCATCCATCAGATTCAACAATCCGGTGGTGGCTGCAACCACGGCGTGCTTGGGGTCACGCCCGGTGGCGAAGGCATTTGGTGCGTCATCCGGGATGATGTAAACCCGAGGCATTGGCAGACCCTCGGTTATGGCTAGGTTCTCAACGATTCGCCAAAGTCTTGGGTTGTCAGTTTTTTGAATCTCTTGGGCACCGCTCATGGCAATAGCGATCGAGCTGGCCGCGTAATACTGAAAAACGGTATAGAGCAGCACAAAGCCGATGATGAGAATGGCGCTTGAACCGTTGCCAGTTGCATATCCCCACCATGCCGAAAGCCCGCCGAGCAGCGCTACAAAAAAGCCGATGATGATGACTGTGTTGCGCTTATTGGCAGCAATAGCCGAATACATTTATCGTCCGAGTTTTGTGTGCGACTAGAACTTGACCTGAGGAGGTTCTTGAATGGCGGCCGAATCGGCAACCTCAAAAAACTCGCGGGCCTTGAAGCCTAGGCTAGCGACGAATAGCACCTGCGGAAACTGCTTGACCTTGGTGTTGAACTCGCGAACGCCGCCGTTGTAAAAGCGACGAGCAGCCATGATCTTGTCTTCGGTGTCGGTTAGCTCGGCCTGAAGGCTCAAGAAGTTTTGGTTGGCCTGCAACTGAGGATAGGCCTCGGCCACGGCAAAAAGACTCTTCATAGCTCCCTGAAAATCACCCTCTGCCTTGGCAGCCTTGCCCGGGCTCTTGATGTTCTCAGGTGAGATAGTTGCGGCGCGGGCGCGGGTGACCGACTCAAACACAGAGCTCTCGTGAGTGGCATAGCCCTTCACGGTTTCGATCAGGTTTGGAATCAAGTCGGCGCGACGCTTTAGCTGCACGGTTATGTCGCTCCAGGCCTCGTCAACGCGCACGTTGAGGGTGACCAGACCGTTATAAGTAGACCAAAGCAAGATGCCGATCAAGGCTACGATAGCGATGACGACAATAAGAGTTATGTTCATGCGTCAATGCTAGGGGAATAAGTTTTGTCTAGTGGGCCTTGACATAGGTGTACTCTAGGTGAGTTCACAGTTATTAGGAGAGCGCGCATGCCAGCAGTAACCGCCGATACCCTGACCCTGCCGCGCCTTGCGCCAGCCGAGGGTCGATCACGCCCAGTCAAATCGGTAACTCGAGGGCCGCAGGCCTACGAGGGCGACGGTTTTCCGGTTACCCGCGCATTTGCCGGCGTTAGCTATCAAGACTTAGACCCATTCATTCACATGGATCAGATGGGTGAGGTTGAATACCTGCCCTATGAGCCACGAGGCACAGCGTGGCATCCACACCGCGGCTTTGAGACCTTCACCTACATGATTGACGGCACTTTTCAGCACCAGGATAGCCACGGTGGTGGTGGAACCATCCAGGATGGCGCTACCCAATATATGACCGCGGGTTCGGGAGTTTTGCACATTGAGACACCACCAGACGCCCTTGTAATGTCGGGTGGAATATTTCACGGCATACAACTTTGGATCAACCTTCCTGCCAGCAAGAAGATGATCAACCCTGCCTATCAAAGCCTCGAAGGCGGAGATGTCTCGTTGGTCTCTAGCCAGGATGGCGGGGCACTCATCCGTGTCTTGGCGGGCGATATTGGTGGCCACACCGGACCGGGAAAATCGCAGACCCCAATGACCATCGCACACATAACTTTGGCGCCGGGCGCCTCGGTTTCGATTCCCTGGAACCCTGATTTCAACGCGTTGGCTTACACTCTCGCCGGGCAAGGCACCGTCGGCGAATCGATTGACGGCGACCCGCAGGCCAAGATTTCGACCGGATCACTGGCCGTTTTTGGGCAGGGCGACCGCATCGTAATCACGGCCGACGTGCAGCAAGATTCTCGGCACAACGCACTAGAGATCTTCTTACTCGGCGGCCAACCAATCAAGGAACCGGTGGTTGCTTACGGGCCATTCGTCATGAACGACAAGGCCGGCATCATTCAGGCCATGGAGGACTACCAATATGGTCGCTTCGGTCAGATTCCAGACGATGCCCTTCAGCCTTTTCACCATCGGCACTAACCTTCAAACATGCTTCTCGAACCGCGCCTAGTTAAACTCTCAACCCGAACCGGTGCTGAGGTTCGACGCACCCTGCCAAATGCTCGAAAGCGCATGATCGGAGCCTGGGCGTTTGCCGACCACATCGGCCCAACCGCACAGGATGACGGCATGGTGATTGCTGCACACCCGCATACCGGGCTTCAAACCGCGACCTGGCTCTTCGAGGGTCGATTCGAACATCGAGACAGCATCGGCACGGTGCAGTTCATCGAACCTGGCCAGCTAAACCTGATGACTGCTGGACGCGGTATCGCGCACAGCGAGCTGGCGCTGTCAGACTCGAGGATCTTGCACTCGGTGCAGCTTTGGATTGCCCTGCCCGATTCGGTGCGCAAGATGGCACCTGAATTCGAGCACCAGGGAGACCTTGCGAAGCTGCAAATCGATGGCATTTCTGCAACCGTATTTGCGGGCGAGCTCGAGGGCTATCCGTCGGCTCGAGCTGCAACGAAGATTTTCAGTCCCATGGTTGGCGCCGAGCTTCGCTTGAGATCTGGAGCAGCGGGTTCACTTGCTTTAACCGAGGCATTTGAACACGGCTTTCTTGTCGTTCAGGGTTCAGTCGAAATCGATGGCGCTCACATCGCTACTACGACCATGGATTACCGCGAACCGGGTGCAACATCGGCTCATTTGGTGAACACCGGCGATGACGAGGCGATTGTAATCATGTTAGGTGGCGAGCCATTCAACGAACCAAATGTTATGTGGTGGAACTTCATCGAGCGCAGCCACGACGAGATCGTCGAAGCTCGCGAAAAGTGGAACGCTCGAGATGCGGGCATTGCCGAATTTGAAGACCAAATCGGCGGCTGGACCCCTGCACCAGAACTGCCGAATGTAACCCTTAAGGCTCGCATTTAGCTCGAAAAAAACGGCACTGCCGCAACCGCCAACGCGAGCGATATGACTAGCCAATCGAGGCGACCCCATGCCGGTTTGGCCGCCCAGGTTCGATTTTTCATTTCCGCCCGAGAGAAGCCTCGAGCATCCATAGCCACCGCGGTTGTGCCAGCTGAACGAATCGCTTGAACCAAAAGCCCAAAAACCAGACGTGACCATTCGTTGAGCTTGGCAATTGGCCCTTTGCTGAGGCCGATGCCACGAATTCTATGAATGAAACGAAGTTCATCCCAGGTTGCAATGAGGTTTTGAAGTCTCTGCATCGCCGCAACGGCAGCAATTACAGGTCTTGCCGGCAGTCTTAGCCACTGAGCCAGTTGATCACCCAATTGAATCGGACGAAGTTGGGTGGCGAGAGCGATTCCGGGTAGCACAAAGCTGGCCACCCGAAGACCGGCCACCAAACCGGTCAGCGGGTTCTGCTGTTCGCTCAGGTACCAGTTTGAGATGCCCACCGAAAGCACTGCAATCAACCCGGGTAGCAGTGTTTTGCGAGACTTTAGCCTGAACCCAGCAGCAAAAAGCATTAGCGCAGCAAGCGCTAGAGCTGCAGATGAAAAGAGGCCACTCGAAAGCGAAGTGATTCGCATTGAGCCGAGCAGCAGCAAAATCGGTGCCGCAAGAATGGCGATTCCGCTCACATTAGCCGACTTCGCATCGACGGGCTCAATGATCTGTGCCTTGATCTCTATAACCTCATCAGCCAGCGATATCAGCCGTGGGTCATGGGTTGCAATCGTGAGTTTGGTTCCAGAAGTTCTTGCGGCAAGAATGGCACCGACGATGAGTGACCACGAACCTCGATCTTGACCGATGGTAGGTTCATCTAGATATACCGAAAGGGCGCCATTCGCTAGTGCCGTCGCCAGAGCCAATCGACGTTGTTCGCCGCCAGAAATTTCATAGGGACTTCTGTCTACAAGCGGCCCAATGCCAAGTTCGTTGAGAATCTTGTGAGTGTTTGACTCTGCATGACTGGCTTGGATTCCGAGGCCTCTAGCGGCCAGGGCCGCCGTTTTATGAGCCGTTTCGAAAACGGTGTTGCCAAGGATGGTGAGCTCGGCCTGTTGCGGCAGATAACCGACGCCGGCAAGGATAGTTTTGTTGTTTTGATCGGCCCTCATTCGACGCTTGAGTTCGGTGGTCTTTCCCGCACCGCTGGCACCGGTCAGGACGGTGATGCTCCCACCCGAACCAACTCCAAGGTCAAACTTCGGCACATCGGGGGTCTCGAGCCCAGGCAGCCAGAGACCAAGGTTTTTTAGTTCATCAGTGTTTTCACCCAAAATGTTTCGCGGTTCCCCGTCGAAGATGAGTTCACCGCGGCCATTCAAGACCAGCACACGCTTGACGAGCGGCAACCAGTCGGTGAATTCATGCTCGACAACCACAAGTGTCGACCCGGTTTGCTCAATCTGTTGCGCAACGGTCTCGCGAACAGCGGCAGCAGAGATTGCGTCAAGCATCGAGGTCGGTTCATCCAAGAGCAAAACATCGGGGTTTGTGGCGAGAACACCGGCGAAGGCCATGCGTTGCATTTCACCACCCGACAGATCGGTTGACGGGTGAGCTAGAGGCTTGCTTAGGTTTACCGCCTCGAGACCTCGCGTGACAATATTTGCCATGTGCGCTTGGTCCATACCAACGTTCTCGAGCCCAAAGGCCACCTCTCGAAAGACACTGTCAGAGACCAATGAATCGTTCGGGTCTTGCAAAAGCAACCCCGCACCTTCAATCTCCACGCTTCCGATTAGTTCACCAGATTCGGTATCGTTTAGAACGCCGGCCAGTGCTCGAAGCAGGGTTGATTTTCCAGAGCCACTTGGTCCGATTAGTAAGACCCGTTCTCCAGGTTCAATTTCGAATGACAGGTTTCGAAGAAGGGGTTCAGGGCTCGCGAAAGGGGTCCAGGTCAGACTTTTGACCTGAACTCCCCCTCGTGCGATTTTTGTCATTCCTTGTTGCGAGATTCGCGGCCAACTGCGAATGCGTTTAGCGCACCGGTGCGGGCCAAGCCGCGAACGAGAAGTGAACCTAGCCCACCGGCGACGAACACTCCCGAAACCATCGAACAAAGCACCAACAGCAACTTCCAGATCGGTGAAAAATCGGTGTAATAAGCGCTTAGTTCGAAACCCACGATTTCGAAGATCGCCGAAAGAGCACCCGCCAGAGCGGCCATAGCAAAGCCAGAGCGACGGTAGCCAAATAGCGCGAAAATTATTTCGACACCGGCCGCTTGCAGGAGGGCCGAGATTAGCACCGTGACGCCCCAAGAATTGCCTAGTGTTAGTTCGACGTTGGCCGCGATTAGCTCAACGAAGATAGCTGCACCAGGACGGCGAATAATGAGCATTCCGGCTACGGCCGGAAGAATCCACACGCCAGTAGCTAAGCCGCCAAGTGGCGGAAACCCTGCGGTCGCAACTTGGATAAGCGGATAGACGAACGCGTCAAACCCCCAGAACGCAACGCCAAGGGCGACGGCAAGAACGGCAGCAGTAATTAGGTCAATGCCTCGCCAAGCGAAAACAGATTTTGCTGAAACGGTGTTACTCATGAATGTCTTCTTCCTAATAGAAATGGAAGAGGGCTCGACTACCGTTTGAACTTGCGAAGGCTTGTGACCATTGCGAAGACAAATGGTAAGCGTGCTGAGATGCTCGACTTCCTCCGCCGGAATTACCCGGAATCAGGTTCGAGGGTCTGTGAATACTCACACTCTCAGCGCCAAGCGGCGCTCCCCTGTCGTACATTCACAACAGTAGCATTTCGAGTCTCGACCTGCGGTCGGACCCCATATTTTGGTGCCTCCAGTGGGACTCGAACCCACACTTTGACGATTTTAAGTCGTCTGCCTCTGCCATTGGGCTATGGAGGCGAGCTGCCGGCGAGGCGGAAAGTTATTCCGACTCGGCCAGCGAAGCTTGCACGATGAAACTTTGATACTCAAAGAGAAAGGGCACCTAGTTTCCTAAGCGCCCTCTCCTTTAGCTTGTAACTAAGCCTTTGGGCGAGACGCGAAGGTCTCGAAGGCTAAACGCGGGTCTTTGGTTGCCGAAATCGCGACGATGTCGCGACGAAGCAAGAAGTTCCAAACCCAACCAGAGAACACACGAATCTTGCGCTCCCACATAGGCATGGCTAGGCCGTGGTATCCGCGGTGCATGAACCAGGCGATTACACCCTTGATAGCAAGCTTGCGGAACTGGAAGACACCAACACCAACACCAAGACCGGCTACTGCACCTAGGTTTACGTGGTAATACTCCTGAATGCCTTCACCACGAAGCGAGGCAACAATGTTCTTAGCAAGAAGCTTTGCCTGACGAACTGCGTGTTGAGCGTTTGGAACGCAGAAGCCACCGACGCCACCACCGGTTAGGTCAGGAACGGCAGAAACGTCACCTGCGGTCCAGGCGTCAGCAATTACCTTCTCACCTTCGACAACCTGAAGGGTTGCCTTTGCGGTGATGCGGCCACGCTCGTCTAGAGGTAGGTCGGTGTTGCGAACGAATGGGTGAGCCATGACGCCCGCGGTCCATACGATTACGTCTGACTCGAAGCTCTCACCTGTTGAAAGCTCGATCTTGCCTTTTACGGCTGACTGCAGCTGAGTGTTCAAGTGAATCTGAGCACCACGCTGGTCTAGGTTGGCGATAACCCACTGGCTGGTCTCGAGCGAAACCTCAGGCATGATGCGACCCATGGCTTCAATCAGGTGGAAGTGGGTGTCTTCGAAGCTGATGTTTGGGTAGTAGCGCAATAGGTAGCTGACTAGCGAACGCATCTCTGCAAAGGTCTCGATGCCGGCAAAACCGCCACCAACCACAACAAAGGTGAGCAGGCGGTCGCGGGCGGCGCCGGCAGGCAGGTTTGCAGCCTTGTCTAGGTTGGTGATGATTCGGTTGCGAATCTCAACCGCCTCTTCGATGGTCTTTAGACCGATTGCGTTGTCGGCCACGCCGGGAATTGGGAAGGTGCGTGAAACCGCGCCGGCAGTGACAACGATCTGGTCATACTGCTGCTTATAAGGCTTAAGTCCGTCTACCTCGATGGTTGCGGTCTTGGTCTTGTGGTCAACGTTGGTGACCTTGCCGGCAACGATATTGGTGCTGCGCAGGTGGCGACGGTGTGAGGTTACAACATGTCGTGCCTCAATCGAGCCGGCGACAACCTCTGGCAAGAATGGCTGGTAGGTCAGGTATGGCAGCGGGTCAACTAGGGTGACCTCGGCCTCGCCCTTGCCAAGCAGCTTTTCTAGCTTGAAGGCAGTGTAAAAACCGGCGTAACCGCCACCGACGATAAGGATCTTGGGTGCAGCGGCACCGATGTTATTTGCAGGCATAGCTCTAATTTACTACCTTCATTTGATTGGTTGGATTTTGGGTTGTCTGGGTGGTTCTAAAAACTTTCGCAAACACAGCGATTTGGGCTCCAACTGCAGAGCTCGAGCGCGATGTCGCCGATTGGATTGACTCCGGGTCCGGCCGCAAGCGAGTGGCCGATCAAAGCGTGAAGACACTTGACACGGGTTGGCATGCCGCCTGCAGAAATGCCTGCAATTTCTGGCACGTCCAAGCCCAACTCGGCGCCGGTTGCATCGCGATCGGCGATGTATGCCTCGTGCGCCTGCTGATAGGCGGCGGCAAGCTCTGGTTCTTCGGCCAGTTGCTGTTGCAACTGTGCCATTAGCCCGCTGGCCTCAAGGGTCGAAACCGCCGAGGTGGCGCCGCGGTGAGTCAAGTAATAGGTGGTTGGAAACGGGGTTCCGTCGCTCAGTCGAGGGCCTGTGTGCACCACGGTTGGCTTGCCACAGACACAGCGTGCGGCAATTGCTCGGATGTCGCGCGCCGGTCGACCTAGTTGTCGCGACACCTCGGCGATGTCGGCCTCGGTGGCTGGAGATAGAGGCATTAGTTGGTGGCCGCCTTTGGGATGTCGATGCCGGCAACAACTACCGACTGAAGCACTGAATCTACCCAGTTGTTGCGGGTAACGTGAATCGATTTTGAGATTTGGCCATAGTTGCGCTTATCGGCGAGCATCGCTCCCACGGTTCCAGAGGTGTCCGAAGAGTTAACGCCGTTGGCATCCATGACCAAATAAGAAACCTCGCCAGGCATCACATAATAGAGCCGGTTGCGAGCCTGTGACTTGATGTAAACCGGGTCTTCCCATCGGGTGCGTTCGATTTTCATTTGCTCGACGGCATTTCTAGCCTGGGTCACATTCGCCTGTGCCTGGGCAACCTGCTGACGCAAAACAAACCATTGCTGAACCCGCGGTGCAAGTGTGAGCACACCAACCACGATCATCACCAAAAGCGTCAGAGTATAGGCATTTAGCCGCATTCCGCGCTTCCACTCGGTGTTTAGCGGCATGCGAGCCTGAGTCTTGACTCGGCGACTTTCGACAGTCAACTTAGAAGCAGAAACCGGCGCCTTTCGAGCAGACTTCTTACCCTGATCGGGCATAGGTCTCTTCATAAGACGCCGGTCTCTTTACTTTTTTTGCTTAGCCGTTGAAACGAGGGAAAGCTGAGCGGCCCGCGTAGAACGCGGCGTCACTTAGTTCTTCTTCGATGCGCAGCAACTGGTTGTACTTTGCAACGCGCTCTGAACGAGCAGGTGCACCGGTCTTGATCTGACCAGCGTTCGTTGCAACTGCAAGGTCAGCAATGAAGGTGTCTTCGGTCTCGCCTGAGCGGTGCGAGATGATGGCCTTCATGCCGTGAACCTGGGCCAGGGTAACTGCATCCAGGGTCTCGGTCAGGGTGCCGATCTGGTTTACCTTGACGAGGATGGCGTTTCCGGCCTTCTCATCGATGCCCTTCTGAAGGCGAGCCGGGTTGGTCACGTATAGGTCGTCACCAACAAGCTGAACCTTTGCGCCAAGTTCAGCGGTCATCTTGGTCCATGAAGTCCAGTCATCCTCGGCAAGTGGGTCTTCGATTGAAACCAGTGGGAAACGAGCAACTAGGTCGGCGTAGTAGGCGATCATTTCGTCGCCGGTGCGCTCTTGACCCTCGAAGGTGTACTTCTTGGTCTCTTCTGAATAGAACTCGGTTGCTGCAACGTCTAGCGCAAGAGCAATGTCGGTGCCTAGCTTGTAGCCAGCCTTGGCGATTGCCTCGGCGATTAGCTCTAGAGCAGCTGCGTTGGTTGGAAGCTCAGGTGCGAAACCACCCTCGTCGCCAAGACCGGTTGATAGTCCCTTGCTGTGCAGCAGGCCCTTTAGCGCGTGGTAAACCTCAACACCCCAGCGGATTGCCTCTGAGAAGGTAGGCGCACCTAGAGGAACAATCATGAACTCCTGAATGTCAACACCGGTGTCAGCGTGTGCGCCACCGTTGATGATGTTCATAAGCGGCACAGGCAGGGT